>DATGJI010000042.1 GCA_035295225.1 Candidatus Eremiobacteraceae bacterium
GACGCCGCCGGCCCGTTCGAAAACACCGACCTCGCCGTCAAGCGGTCGCATCATCGGAAAACGGCGACGGATGGCATTGGTGTCGAGCAGTTCGACGTGCAGATCGTGGCGTTTCGCGCTCTCTGTCGAGCCGATGATCACTTTGCTCGTCGGAGCGCCCGCCAACAATATTCCGGTGAGGGTCACGAGTCGCTCGCCGCTCAACGCTTCGAGCTCACGCCACAAATCGTAGGCTCGCAGTAAGAGCGGCACGTAGTCCGCATGTTCGAAATACGCCTGGCGGATGAGGCGCGATTTTCCGTGCGATGCGCCGAGGCTGTGTGCGGGACCGTGGCGCTCGATACCAAGCACTGACCAGCCGCGGCGCGCGCATTGCGCGGCCACGGCGCTGCCCATCGCGCCAAGGCCGACCACGACGACGTCATATACCACGCGCGGCGTTTCTCAACGGCACAGGCGAACTCCGGCAGGGCGTGTCATCACACCCGTGAATCCTTATCGAGCGCGCGGTCCTCGATTCGTGCGCGTATGGATTGCCCTCGTAGTTCAGCGGATTAGAATGCCGCGCTTCGAACGCGGAGGTCGGGGGTTCGACTCCCTCCGAGGGCGCCAGAACCATGAACCGAGCATGGACACGATCTTTAGCGTATGCTCTATCGGCTGCCGCTGCGTTGAATACGGCGCCGACATCTACCGCTTTGACGCCGCCAAACGCATCCGGCGCGCAGGTGATCCAGTACGTGCAAGTGCAGTACCGGAACGTTGTGCTGAACAATGGCCGCCCAAGCATGGGATCGAACCTCCTGAAGTCCGCGCTGCAGACGGCGGCGCACCAGTTCCTGTCGAATCTGCTTCAGACGGCCCTGACGCACGCCAACCCGGTCCTCGGATTCATCGCGCAGCAGATCGCCGCAAAGGCGCAGGCGAAGCTTGCGAGTAGTGTGGCCTCACGGCCGATGCACCTGGATCCCAGAATAAACGTGGCAGCCGAATTTGAGGCGACGACGACCGTCGCTGCCGATCGCACGCGCACGGACATCGGCGACGTATCCACGATCATCCAATGCGATCTGCGAAAGGTCATCGTCCTGGACAACGCCGAGAGGACGTACTCGGTCACGACGTTTGACCAAGCGGAGTCGCAGCAACAATCGCCGCAGTTCACGAGCGGCTTTGATTTCATGACGGCAGCGCTTGGGGGCTCTCCCGATGAAACCGCCGCAATGACCATCTCTCCTCAGCCGGACGACGGCGCTGTGACGATCGCCGGCCTGACGGCGCGACACGCGATATTCTCCCTGTCGTCGAACGGCGGCGGGAGCGGTCAGAAGACCGATCTTTGGTACGCGGATATTCCGGTCGCCGACCATTGCTCGCTCGATGCACAGAGCGCGCAAGAAGGCCCGAGTCCAGCGAGCGCCGGCGACGCATCGAAAGTGCGTGTGCCGCTGCGCAGCGTCGAATGGACAGAAATGCAGATGGGCGCGAACGAAGACTCCGCGACTCCGGCCTCTACCATCGCCCCGTCAGACTATGTGGACCCTATGCTCAAGCGGCCGGGGTTCGCGTGGCTTGAAACGACGTCTGTCGCGCAGTTGCGCTACGACCCGGCGTTCTTTGACGTGCCTGCGGGATATGCGCTCGTGACGCCCGCCCCGACCGACACGCCTTCGCCGGGAGCGTCGTCACCGCAGCGCCCGGTCGATAGCGCGAGTGCGGCGCCGGCGGCCGCGCCCTCGCCGAGCGCCTCACCGGCCGGCGCTCCGCGTTAAGCGCTTAGCGCGAAGCCATGGCCGATTTGCTTCGCACCTCGTTACTAGCGGCTGCGTCTAACCAGACGCTCAATCGCTTCGTCTCGACGCACGGCCGACGATTTGGCGCGGACCGGTTCGTCGCGGGCGAGACGGTGGACGAGTTCATGCAGGCGGTCCGATTGTTGAACGGGCGCGGCTTTCGGGTCGCGGCGGGTTTACTCGGCGAGGATGTCCGCACGGCAGACGACGCTCGCTCAGCCGCCGAGCAGTATGCGGCGATTCTCGACCGGTTCGCACGCGAGGGCGCAAACGCGAACGTCGCACTCAAGTTGACGCATCTCGGGCTGGCGTTGGATCCGGGCCTCGCCTTCGAGAACCTTCGCGCCGTGGCGGCCCGCGCCGCGAGCGTCGGAAATTTCGTGCGGATAGACATGGAGCAATCCGCCCATACGCAAGCGACCCTCGACATCTATCACCGGTTGCGCGGCAACGGGATGGACAACGTCGGCGTCGTACTGCAGGCGTATCTCTATCGCTCGGAATCGGACCTATCGTCGCTCAAAGCGCTCGCACCGAACGTGAGGCTGGTGAAAGGCGCGTACCTCGAGCCGGCAAGCGTGGCATTTGCGCGCAAACGCGACGTCGACGATCGCTTTGCCAGCCTCATCGAGGTCAGTCTGCAGGGCGGCGGCTTCACGGCGATCGCCACCCACGATGACGCGATCATCGAACGCTCGATCAGCTTCATTCGGGATCGCGGCATCGCGCCCGGATCGTACGAATTCCAGATGCTCTTCGGCGTACGTCCGAAGCTGCAAGAACTGCTGCTCCGCAGGGGCTTTCCGGTCCGCATCGCGGTGCCCTTTGGATCGTTGTGGTTTCCCTACTTCATGCGTCGCTTGGCGGAGCGCCCTGCAAACGTCTTGTTCTTCCTACGGTCGATGTGGCGCGGATGAACCGGCCGCGCACGTCCGGTATTACCTGCGCCAGTCTCACGCCGCTCGACGAGGCGGGTCAACCATGTCTCGCACTGCTCGAAGAACATTGCCGCTGGCTGATCGCGTCCGGCTGCGACGACATCCTCTTGCTCGGCACGACCGGCGAAGCGAACTCGTTCACTGTCGAAGAGCGGATGTCGATCCTCGAAGGGGTGCTCGACGCGGGTCTCCCCGCTTCTCGGCTCATGGTGGGGACAGGCTGCTGCGCGGTCGGCGACAGCGTCCGGCTGACGCGACACGCGATTTCGGTAGGCGTTGACCGCGCGCTCGTGTTGCCGCCCTTCTATTATAAGTCCGTTCACGATGCCGGCGTCATCGCCGCGTACGCGTCCATGATCGAATCTGTCGCGGACGAGACCCTGCGCGTTTACCTGTACAGCATCCCGCAGTTCTCCGGAGTGAGCATCGGGGCTGAGGTCATCCGCGAGCTTCGCGTTCGCTACCCGACTGTCGTCGCCGGCCTCAAGGACAGTTCGGGCGACAAAGCGAGCACGATCCGCCTGTGCGAAGAGTTCGGCGACTCGTTTGACGTGCTCGTCGGATCGGAATCGTTCTTGCTGGAGTGTCTGGCGGCTGGCGCATCGGGTTGCGTCACCGCGACGGCGAACGCGCACCCGGAGCTGATCAGCCGCCTTTATGCCGACCGGGGCCGACCCTCGGCGCCGGCCTTGCAAGCGCGAGCCGCCGCCGCTCGCTCGATGTTCGAATCGAAGCCGATGATCGCAGAGCTTAAAGATTTCACGGCTCGCCGCACCGGCGACGGCCGGTGGCGCAACGTACGGCCGCCGCTTATCGCCCTCGACTCTGGCGAACCCGAAGAAAACGTCACGCGGCTCGTCTGAGCGGGACGTCAATCGGCGATGCGGAGACGTGCACCGTCGCGGCGTAGGTCTTCGATCCGCTGAAGCGCTAGTTGTACGAACAGATCGGTTGTCGCCGCGCTGATTGCACCCCGCCGGGTCATATCCGGACGCCCCAGCCGCCGAAAATCGTGTCGCTTGCGCCCGACGGAACTCTCACGAGATCCGTGCGGCTGCGATCGAGCGCGTCCGGCGCGTCTAGGATATGTACGACGGTTGTTGATCTCGTGCGTCCCATGGTCTTTCTCCCTGCTTAGTAGTAACCTGCAATCAGTTTACACCAGTGACTGCTAACCTGTCAAGTAATTTTAATGGTTCCATCGCATCATAACAGTGTCATGATTGTCTTGATTTGTAACCATCATTGCTCTATAATAAGTGCCATGGATGAAAGCGGGACAGCCGATCGACTGGGCGATAAGCCGGCAGACGGGAAGTTGCGAGTCGTCCACGCGTTTGTGAACACGCGCAACGGATCGGGTCGCGAGGACTTCCCCAACCCCGACGCTCTGCGCGATTGGCTCGCCGGGCACGACCTGATCTCCCCGCGCGTTCGTCTGAACAACGCCGATCTCGAGCAGGCGCGTTGCGTGCGCGACGCACTTGTTCGCCTCGCGCTCGCCCGGCAATCCGGTCAACAAGATACGGACGCCATCGAGACGCTCAATAGAGCGGCGGGGCGTGCGCAGATGGCGGTCTCGTTCGATGCAGACGGCCGCGGCCGGATCCGTCCGCTTGCGCCGGCCGCGGACGGCGCGCTCGGCGCGATCATCGCGATCGTCTTTGAAGCGATGACCGACGGGACGTGGAACCGCCTGAAGATATGCCGCGACCCGTCGTGCGCATTCGCATTTTACGATCGCTCGAAGAATCGCTCAGGTGCGTGGTGCGACATCGCGAGCTGCGGCAACGTCGCTAAAGCGCGGACTTTTCGCGCGCGCCACGCGCACCACGCGCACCACACTCGCAACGCCTCGTAGTAGGGCAAGCATCGCTTGCCCAGGCGGCGTGAAGCATTCGCGCGGGGCCGCACGGAATACGCCGGGCATGAAAAAAGCTTTCGCGTTCGCGCAAATCAGCGTCCTCTGCGCATCGATCTTCTGCCTTTCGGCCGCCTGCGCTTACGCCTCGACAGAGACCCGCACGGTCTCAGGGATTCCGCTTGACGCGCCCTGGAAAGTCACGATCTACGAGATGGCGCGTTCGAAATTCATCCATCCCGCGTGGGGCTGGCAGCACAGTGAGCGCAATTATGACCTCGCTCTGCGCCTGGCTCACGGCGACCACCTGAAGGTCGACACCGACGTTCTGTTCGCGGCGTGTTTCCTCCACGACATGGCCGCCTTTCCGCCGTACGCGAAATCCGGAATCGAACATGGTGATCGCGCAGCCCAAGAGAGCGGCGCGGTTCTCCGTGCCGCCGGATTTCCAATGCAGAAGTTGCCGGCGGTGCAAGCGGCCGAACGCGGTCACATGTACTACCGCGATCCGGGTTCCCGCCCCGAGGCGATCGTGTTACACGATGCCGATTCTCTCGATTTCCTCGGTGACATCGGCGCTGCGCGGATGATCAGCTTGACCGGTGAAAACGCCGCTGATTTTCATTCGGCGATCGTCGCGCTGCGCGGCTTCTTGCAAAGCATTCCCCCGCGCCTGATCACAAAAACGGCACGTGTGATGGGCGTGCAGCGCAGCGCGGAGCTCCGCCGGTTTCTCGATGCATTGTCGACCGAGACACTTCAGGAAAAGCTTATCTGACGCTGTCCTGAACGCTGCGGACGCGGCGGCCGATGAAGTAGACCGCCATGCCGCCGCCGATCATCAAGGCGGTCATGCCGAGCACCTTGATCACCGCGAGCGCCTTGTGCGGGTCGTCGTCCGCCGGAAACGCCGAGAGCACCATCGACGCGGCAGTGGTGGTGAACCCGATGACCCCCGCCGCTGCGACAGTCCACCGGCCGCCTGGAATCCGAAGCGGGTCCGCGCCGCTCGGATCCACATACAGTTTGATCGCCGAGGCGAAGAGGAAAAGAAACGGAACCATAGTGATGAGCACCGTCGTGCTGACGAGCACATCGTAGGCGCCCTTCACGGTCGTGCCTCCTTGACCAAGGAAGATGAACACCGCCGCGATTCCGGCTTGGGTCAGAATCGCGACGACCGGCGAACGAAAGCGCGGATGCATGCGACCGAAAATCGGCGGAAGAAACCGGTCGATGCCGGCGACGAATGGGATGCGCGCCACCGCACCCAGCCATGCGCCCGCGCTGCCTAGGCAGCTTATCGTCACGAGGACCGCGGCTATCGGCGTGAGCCATGGCCAGCCGAAACGGCTTGCGGTGATGCCGATCGTCTGCATCACGCCCGACGACGCGTTGACGGAGCTCGCCGGCAGCGCCGCAAGAACGCTCGCCGTACCGGCGATATAGATGGCGGCGATCATCGGCGCCGCAAGCACGAGGCCGAGCGGAATCGACCGGCGCGGATTTTTAATTTCGCCCGCCATGAATGACGCCGCTTCTGGTCCGGTCCATGCAAACGCGATCACCGACCAGAAGATGATGTCCTTGAATTGAAAATTCAGGCGCGCGGTCGTCGCGTTGATAGGCGTCGCGGGTCCGAATTTCAGCCACGCCATCACTCCCAGCGCGATCAGCAGCATCGTCGCGATCCACCGGCCGAGTGCGCCGACGTTGTTCAGCCACTTGCCCACGGCCAGCCCGTAGACATTCAGTATCGTCGCAAGTCCGAGACCGGCGATCGAGACAGCGATGTAGTACCACGGCGACGCCGCGAGAATGCCGCCGCTCGTGCCGCTGATGAAGAGCGCGTTTCCAGCGGTGAAATAGAGGAGCGCCGGAAAATAGGGCAGATTGCTCGCCCAATACGTCCAGCCGGTCATGAATCCGGCGAAAGGCCCGAACGCGCGCTTGCTCCAGACGTAGAGACCGCCTTCGTCGGGATGATGCGCGGAAAGATAAACGACCACGAGGGAGAGCGGCAAGAACATCGCGATTCCGCCGATGAGCCAGACGACAAGCGACGACGGACCGGCGGCCGCGGCGGTGGCAACCCACTGAAAATTCGAACCGGCGATGACGAAGAACAGGACGACGTCGCCGAGACCCATCGCGCGCCGCAGCTCGGGGACTTCCGGCATGGAATCCGTCCCCGCGATCGACGGCGTCGCCACGGTCAGCGGAGATCGAAGTGCGCTTGGATGTAGTCCATCCAGTGTTCGTACACATCGAGCGTGCGAACGGGGTCGGACGGGAAATGCCCGGGAACCGGCCAGACACGTAACGTGGCATCCTTGTCGTTGTCGCGCAGCGCGCGCCAGTACATGGATGACGTCGCGAACGGATCTCGGTTGTCGCCGATGTCGGACAGGATGAGCACCGGCGTGGTGACGTCCTTGACGTACGTGATCGCAGACGCACGGCGCCATTCAGCGGCATTGCCGGCGACATACGGCGATCCGTGGAAGAGCGCGGCGTCCGATTGGCTGTCGTCGGCAACGCCGTAGTCCGTGGCCCAATCGTTGACGGACGCACCCGAGACAGCGGCGTTCCAGATGTGGTACTTCGAGATCATCCACGCGGTCATGATCCCGCCATACGACCAGCCGGAGACTGCGATGCGGCGATCATCGACTATTCCGCGCGCGCGAACGGCAGCGACGGCGCTCATGATATCCTTGCCGGGACCTTCGTCGGGGTCGTAGAGCACGCCGCGCAGATATGCCAGACCAAGATTTGTGCTGCCGCGATAGTTCGGTTCAAGCACGAGCCAACCGCGCGCAGCCATCAGCTGTGCAAACACATCGAAAGACCGCACGGAGGCGCTTGTGGGACCCCCGTGGATCTTCAACACGAGCGGGTAGCGCCGATGCGGGTCGAAATGCGGCGGTGTGAAGAGCAGCGCATCGCCGACGATACCCATCGTGGTGGGAAAATCGATCGTCTGCGCGTCGGCAAGCTCAAGATCCGCGACCGACCGGTTGTAATCGGTGAGCTTTACCGCAACGCCATCCTTCGACCGGACGTATAGCTCGCTCGGCTGTTTCACGCCGTTTCCGACGAATACCATCGTCCCGTCGGCCGCGATTGCGCCAGCGAGCGACGAATCGACGCGTACATCGCCAACATCGACATTCGTGCTCGTTCCATCGAGCGACCGCGCGCGCAACGCAAGCGACGTATGATCGTATGTCGAGATGATGAGCCCGCGGGAGTCCGCAAGCCACGCCGCGTCGTTGACGTTGCAGTCGCAGCTCCTTGTTATCGAGACGCCGTTGCCGCCGGCCGGCGACGTCACATACATCTCGATCTGGTTCGATTGATTGTCGCCTTGAGAATAGCTGTACGCGATGTGCTTTCCGTCAGGCGAGAACAGCGCCCCGCTCTCCCACATGTCGTGGGCGGTCAACCGCGACCGTTTCCCAGATGACACGTCGACGAGCTCGATGTGCGAGACGTAGGAGTCGTTGAGAATCGCGTTCGGATTGACGGTGTAGGCCAGCGTTTTACCGTCGGGCGACCACGCAAGATTCGAATCGCTCGCGTCGCCGAACGTGAGCTGCTTCGGGCGTCCGCCGGCTGCCGATGTGACGAAAACATGCGCGGGGCGCGGCGCTGAGTGCGCGACTATCGGTTCGGTTGTGAAGACGAAACTGTCGCGAAAGCGGTCCGCGCCGCTGCGTTTCGGCTTTGGATCCGCGGCTGCATACGCAATCCCGCTGCCGTCCGGCCGCCACGTGTATTCTTGGATACCGTCGCCCGCCGACGTGACCGGTTTCGCGTCGCCGCCGTCGAGCGGCATCACCCAGACTTGGACCGCCGCGTCATCGCCGCTGCCTGCATCTGCGAGAAATGCGAGCTTCGTGCCGTCGGGCGAGAACGACGGTGCGTCGACATCGTGCCGATCCTGGGTCAGCGTTCGTCGCGAGTGCGTGGTCAGGTCGATGAGGTCGAGATCGGTCGAGTAGGTATCGTCATCCCAATTGATCCGCGATACGACGACCGCGGCGAACTTGCCGTCGCGCGAGATCGCCGGGGCCGACAATCCCACGAGCGCCCGAAAATCCGAGGATCGCATCGTGCGTGCCTGCGCTTCGCTCGACGCTCCGTGCGATACCGCACCGATACCGACCAGAAATAGTAAGAGCCGACCGAGATGTCTAGTCATGTGGCTAGCGCACGTTCGACGCGGCGAGCGTCTGCGGCCTTCGCGCGGCCCGCCTTATAAATATGCATTATTGCGGTTTCAACGGAGGTCGCGCTGCGCTCTGCTCCGTAACACCGACGATTGTCCGGAGGAAATACATGCAATCGTTGTTTGCGATCATTTTCGCTTTGTTCTCAATGGTGGGCAGCGCCGCGTCGGCGGCTCCCGAGGCCTCGCCTTCGCCGAGCGCGCCGGCGCCGTCACCCAAACCGACGGCGACCGCAGCCGCACCCAAAGCATCGCCCACGCCTTCCTCGCCGTTCGCAAATATGAAATGGCGGGAAGTCGGTCCCGCCGCGTCCGGCGGCCGGGTGGCCGCGGTCGCGGGCAGCGCGACCGATCCGAATCTTTACTATATCGGCGCCGCCGGCGGCGGCGTCTGGAAGTCCGACAATGGCGGCGTGACCTGGGACTCCGTCTTTGACGATCAAGACGTGCAGGCTATCGGCGCGGTCACCATCGCGCCGAGCGACGACAGCACGGTCTGGGTCGGCAGCGGCGAAACCAATCCGCGCAACGACGTCATGCTCGGAACCGGCATCTTCAAATCCGTAGACGCGGGCAAGTCATGGACGAAGATGGGCCTCACGGATCTGCGCACGATCTCTCGCATCGCCGTGGATCCGAAAGACGTCAATCACGTCGTCGTGTCGGGCATGGGCGATCTTTTCAAAGATAGTCCGGCGGGCGGCGTCTACGTCACGAACGACGGCGGCAAGACGTGGACCCATTCGCTGTACGTCGGGCCCTCGAGCGGCGGCTCCGACCTCGCGATGGATATGAAAGATCCGAACGTGGTGTACGCGGGCATCTGGCAATTCCGGCGGCAGCCATGGATCGCATCGAGCGGCGGCCCGGATGGCGGCCTCTACAAATCAACAGATGGCGCCAAGACGTGGACGAAGCTGACCGGGCATGGGCTGCCGAACGGCATCACGGGTCGAATCGGCCTTGCGATCGCGCCAAGCGACTCCGCGCGCGTCTACGCGCTGATCCAAAGCACGGACGGTTTCCTTTACCGTTCGGATGATTCGGGCGCGACGTGGACGATGGTCAATCACGACACGCTCATCGATCAGCGACCGTTCTACTTCAGCCATATCGCGGTCGATCCAACCGATAAGGATACCGTTTTTTCCGTCTCCGAACAGGCGTCGAAGAGCAAGGATGGCGGCAAGACGTTCAAGACCATCGCCGATCAAGTGCACGTGGACTATCACGCGATCTGGATCGCTCCGAACGATCCCAAGCGCATCATCTTGGGCGAGGACGGGGGTGCACCGGTCACCGTGGACGGCGGCGCGAACTGGTTCTTCTCGCGCAACTACGCGATCGGAGAGATCTACCACATCGCGGCCGATGACGCCACGCCGTACAATGTTTGCGCGGGCTTCCAAGACAACAGCGGCTGGTGCTGGCCGTCGAACAGCCGCGATTCCGACGGGATCACGAACGAATACACGACACCGGAGGTAGGCGGCGACGGTCAGTGGCTCGTGCCTGACCCAGCCAACCGCGACTACGTTTGGACCGATTCGCAAGACGGAGCCGTGAGCATCTGGATGAACTCGAGCCGGATCAGCTTCGGCGTCGCACCGGATCTGACGTGCTTCAACGGCTTTGCGATCGACAAGTGCACGTACCGTTTCAATTGGGATTCACCGATCGCGTTTGCGCCGTGGAACCCACATATCGTGTGGTACGGCGGCAACGTGATCTTTCAGTCGCAAGACGAAGGCCGGCATTGGCTGCCGATCAGCCCCGACCTCACGCGCAACATAAAGTCCCATCAACAGGCATCCGGCGGCCCGATCAGTCTTGACGTTTCGGGCGCCGAGACGTCAGACACGATTCTCGACATCGAAGGCTCGTCCGTCAAGCGCGGCGAGATATGGGCCGGTACCGACGATGGTCTCATCCAGCTGACGCGCGACGGCGGAAAGCACTGGAAGAACGTGACGCCGCCAGGCGTGCCTCCGTTCGGACGCGTTGAGGCGATTGCCCCGTCGACGATCGCAGATGGCACCGCTTTTGCCGCGATCGATCGTCATTACAGCGGCGACTACGCACCGTATATCTTCAAGACGAGCGACTTCGGAAAATCGTGGACGTCGATCGCCGCCGGTCTTCCGGCAGATCAATCCGCGCGAGCCGTGCGCCAAGACCCGGTCAATCCGAATCTCGTCTATGCGGGCCTCGAGCGCAGCATGTGGATCTCGTTCGACGGCGGCAGCCGCTGGGAAAAGCTCCAAAGCAATCTTCCCCACACGGCGGTCTTCGATATACGAATCCAGCCGCGATTCGATGACCTTATCATCGCAACGCACGGCCGCTCCGCATGGATCATGGATGACATCCGTCCGCTCCAAGATCTCGAAGCCGCGAAGAGCGCCGGACATTATGTCTTTCAGCCGCCGGTCGCATATCAGTACAACAACACCGAGAAAGCGGAAGGCACCTACACCGAATACGCGGCTCCGAACCCGCCCACCGGCGCGGTCATCGACTTCTTCCAAGCCAAGGCGGGCGGAAAGGCGCCGGTGGTCGACATCCTCGACGCGCGCGGCCGCCTCGTGCGCAGCTACGCCGGTTCGCATCCGGTCGGCACGAGCGGAAAGAAGGAGCCGTGGATCAAGAACGGCTCGGGTGTCACGCGCTTTATCTGGGATTTTTCCGAAACGCCTATCACGCCGTGGTATGGAGCGGCGAGCAAGGGCGCCCGTCTTCCGAACATCAGCAACTCCGTCGTCCCCGGCACCTACACGGCGCGCGTGACCTTCTCGAATGGTCTGCGCCTGTCGCGTACCTTTACCGTTCGACCCGATCCCGATGCACCGTGGACGCAGGCCGACTATAAAGCCCAGTACGATTTCTCGGAGCGCGCGTTGTCGATGCTGGATAACATGAATAAGGGATTCAACGCGATCGACGCACAGGTGGCCCGCTTGAAGAAGCTTGGCTCGCCGAGCGCCGTCGCGCTCGCGCGAGAAGGCTCGGCTGTCGAAAACTCGCTGACCGCGAACTACAAAAACGGTGAAGACGGCATCATGTTCGCGCCGAAAGTCTACGAATTCGTTCAGGGATTCGTGTTCAGCGGTGCTGCCGGACCCGTCTTGCAGACGCAACGACAGGCCGCCAAACTAATCACGCCGCAATACGCCGCCGCGATGGCGAAGATCGACGGTTGGCTCGCGCGGGCAAAGGCGGTGCGTTGAACGGCATACGGCCGATCTCGCGCGCCGACGTTGAAGCGGCCCGCGAGCGCATCGCAGGCACCGTCCTGCGCACGCCGCTTGTCAAGCTCCAAGTCGAGGGACCGGGCTGTGAGATCTACTTGAAATTGGAAAATCTCCAGCCCACGAATTCGTTCAAGATCCGCGGCGCGGCAAACGCGGTCGCGAAGCTGTCGGCCGATGCGCGCTCTCGCGGCGTCTGGACGATCAGCGCCGGCAATGCAGGACAAGGCGTTGCCTACGCAGCCCGAGCTGCCGGTATCCCATCCACGGTGGTCACCATCGAAACCGCCCCGGAGACTAAGGTCGCGCGCATGCGCGCTCTCGGCGCGCGCCTCGTGAAGGCGCCGTTCGACGAATGCTGGCATGCCATGGAGCAGCGCGCGTTTCCCGGTGTCGACGGCACGTTCATCCATCCTTTTGACGATGATGATTTCATCGCGGGCAACGCGACGATCGGACTTGAGATCCTCGAGGATCTCCCCGACGTCGCGACCGTGCTCACTGCTTTCGGCGGCGGTGGGCTCATCGCCGGGGTGGCGTCGGGCTTACGCGCCGGCGGGCGCGCTGACATCCGCGTCTTTGGTGCCGAACCGGAGACCGCCGCGCCGGCACATACCTCTTTTGCTCGCAATGCCGCGTCGGCATTCGCGGCTTGGGAGCCGAGTTTCGTCGACGGAGCCGGCGGGAAAAGCGTGTTCCCGCGCATGTGGGAACGCATCCGCCACATCGTCACGGGTTCAATCGTCGTGTCGCTCGAAGACACAAGGCGGGCGATGCGAACGCTTGCCGAGAGCGCCCGCGTGATCGCAGAGGGAGCGGGCGCACTGCCGGTGGCTGCGGCGCTTTCCGGCAGAGCCGGAGCGGGGCGTATCGTAGCAGTGGTATCCGGCGGCAACGTCGACCTCGCAAAGTTCTGCGAGCTGATCGCGCAATAATCCGCACGAGGGAAACGGACGAGGATCGGCACGCTGACGAGGCCGAAAACCGGCGATTGATTTAGGAATGCCGCGTCGCCGCGTCAAATCAATGTAATGTGCATCCAAGGCCCCCCGCAGCTTCCGCCCTTGCGCTGTTCGCCCTGGCGCTAGCCATACACGTGACTTTCAGAGCACCCGCGGCCGCGGCCGGCACCGGCGAACTCAGGGCGACCGTCGCGAGTGCCGCGGGCACGCCGATCGCCGGCGCGACCATCCGCTTGATCGGTTCCGGCGGCCGCTACGGTTTCACATCAGACGAGCGAGGCCAGTTCGGCGGCTCTGTTGCAGCTGGAACGTATGTGCTTTCCGCCCACGCTGCGAAATATATGCCCATCTCCGCCGCGACGGTGTTCGTCGCTGCAGACCTGGTCACGGCGATCGATCTGACGATGACGCTTTCCCAAGCCTCGTCGATCGGCGTCTTGGATCGCGTCACCGTCAACGGCGCAGAAGCGGTCTCAACGTCGCCGTCGCATGTCGTGGCCGTGAACGCGCGGCTCGCAGCCGAGCAAGGCGTGACGCGCGTGACGGACATGCTCGGCGACGAACTTTCCACAACCATCGTCCCTGTCGCGGGGGGCGGGTTCAACGCGCCGGCGGCCGTTGCGCTTCGAGGGCCCGATCCAAGCGAGACGCTCGTCGAAATCGACGGGCACCAAGTCAATAATGGAAACGCGGGCTCCTTCGATGTCTCATTGCTCGACCCGGCCGATTTGCAGAGCGTGCAGATCGCGTACGGCATCGCGCCCACGTCATTGTTCGGTCCCGACACCCTTGGCGGCGCCGTGAACATACAGACGCTCGAACCAACGCAAACTGCGCAATCGCTGCTCCGCGTGTCCGCGGGATCCTTTGGTACGTTCGGCCAGACCGCGCAGACGACCGGCACGAGCGGCGACGTGGGTTACGCAGTCTCGATTCATCGGATCACGTCGGCTGGCGAGATACACGACTTTCCAATCGTCGCGGACGGCGCCGACGGAGTTGTCGGCGATGGATCGGATGCCACTTCATCCATTGTGAAGTTGCGCTACGGCTTGGACAGAGGCGCGGGGTTCATCGGCGTCTCGCTGCGCGATCAGGCCGTCTACCGCGACCTTTCCGCCGTGCTCACGAGTTTGGGGAGCAGCGTGCAGAGCGGCGCCGGCTCAGCGCTCCTCGGACATAACTCCGCCTACGGTTTTGACGCGCAGGTACCGCTCGGCGACGCAGCCGCCGACGGCACAGGGCAGACGACGGCTTTGTTCAGGCACCTGACGTCGGTCGTGGCCCAATCGTCCGAGGGCCCGGCGCAAACCGCTTCACCCTTCCTTTACAACGACCGCGACGTCATAAACGACGACACGCTCGAAATCACGCATCCGCTCGATCGCGGCGTCGTGACGATCAAGTTCGCGCAAGCGAGCGAGCAGCTCGCCACCGATTACGTGCCGGGATCCGTCAGTTCGGACATCGTCCTCGCGCCTCCGACTATCGACGTGGCACGGCCCGCGGACTCTCCGAGTCCCGGCAGCGCCGCTGACCCGGGCACGTTCGGCCAAGCGTCGCACTCTGTCGGCGCGCTGTACACGTGGGACGCGACGGCAAAGCTGCACTATTCCCTTGCAGCATATCTCAGCGACTACAGCACCTTTGGAAAAAGCTTCGATCCGCGAACCGGCTTCGTATGGACGCCCAATCCGGCTTCTGCGTTACGCGCATCGATCGGCACGACGTTCCAATCACCGCAGCTGCCGTCGCTCTATGTTCCGCCTGTTTTGCCGCCGCCGGTCAATGGATACATCAGCATCGGAAATCCTCATCTCGGGCCCGACAGAGCGACAGAATACGACCTCGGCTACGATCACTTTTTCACGGCGCCGCGAGGATCGCCGAGCATCAGCTTCGATGTGTATCGCTCCGACCTGCGCAACGCGATCACGACATTCATCCCGCCGACGACGTGCCCGGCGCCTCCGACTGGACCGCCGCCTTGCCTCAGCTATCCGGTCAATGCAGCCGCCCAGGTCTACACCGGGGCTGAAACGCACGCTTCCGTGCCGTTGGCCGGCGACGTTTCGCTACGCGCCGGGTACGGAGTCGATAGTGTGTACCTCACACAGGTGCCGCCGTTCGCACAAGACGGCTCGCTCGTCGTTGGTGAACAGACACTAGGCGTGCCGCTGCACAAGGCCACGCTTTCGGTAGAAAAAGATCCGCACGCCGCGCTCGCCTGGTACGCCCGCGTGCTCTACGAAGGCGAATACAACGAACTCAATCGCCCTCCGTTTGCGACGATCCAGGCCGGCGCCACGTGGCACCGGCGCGACCTCGACGTGGGTCTTTACGGTACCAATCTCACCAACGTCTACGACGACAGGTTCACGCAGCTAAACGGCGGCCTGCCGTACGGCGGGCTGACTGGGCCGATTCCCACGGACGCGCTCCCTCTGGCAGGCAGAGTCGTGATCTTCGCCCTCACCCTTCACTCGCAATAGAGCAGCATCGCTCCAGTCGAAAGGCGGCTAACTTTGGATACGGCACTTGTCATAGCGCGGTTGATCATCGGCCTCGGCATCTTTGCGCACGGAACGCAAAAGCTCTTCGGTTGGTTCGGCGGCTATGGGATCAAGGGCACGGGCGACTTCATGGAAACGCTCGGATTTCGGCCGGGCGCGGCGTTCGCGGTGCTATCGGGATTGGGTGAATCCGGCGGCGGCGTGCTCACGTTGCTGGGATTGTTAAATCCGATCGGCCCGGCGCTCATCGTCATGGTCATGATCACGGCGATCGGATCCGTCCACATCAAGAAGGGCTTCTTCACCTCGGATGGCGGTTGGGAGCTCAACTCGATGTACATCGCGGTGGCGCTGCTCATCGCACTCATCGGGCCGGGGGCGTATTCGATCGACGCCGCCCTCGGCATCACATTTCTCGCCGGAGCTCAGATCGCGTGGATCGCGCTCGGCGCCGCAGTTGTCATCGGCTTATTGAATTTGGCGATGCGCCGCTCTAAGGCCGCGTAGCAGCAGACGGCTGTGCATGCGGCGGGACTTAGCGCTGCTGCTTGCGTACTACCGGCCATGACACGAAGAAATCGCATCGCGATCGCAATCGCGTGCCTGTCTTTCTTTTTGGCGTGGACGCGCGTTCCCGCGGTTTCCGGACCGGCTCCCGCGCCCTCCCCAAGACCCACACCGGCCGGCCCGTTTGCATCGATCGACTTTCGCACGATAGGTCCGGACTTCGGGCGGATCGACGCGGTCGCCGGTGTCGCGGGGAATCCGAAGATCTACTTCGCGGGCGGTCTCGGCGGCCTGCTGCGTTCGCGTGACGCCGGCGCGACGTGGCGTCAGGTATTCGCGGACAAGCCGGTGAGTTCGATCGGCGCCGTTGCAGTAGCGCCGTCCAACCCCAAGATAGTGTACGTCGGCACCGGCGAGCCGAACTTGCGCAGCGATATCGCGTTTGGTGATGGCGTCTGGCGATCCGACGACGGCGGCGACACGTGGCGTCACGTAGGTCTCGCGAATACGAGCCAGATAGCGACGGTCGCGGTGGACCCCACCGATCCGGATACGGTGTTCGTCGCGGCGGTCGCCGATCCGTATAAGAGCGGTTCGGACGGCGGCGTCTACAAGACGAGCGACGGCGGCAAATCGTGGCGGCGCGTGCTCTCGAGCGGAAATGGAATCGGCGCGTCGAGCGTCGTCATGCAGCCGGGAAATCCTCACGTGCTCGTCGCCGGATTGTGGAGCGCATCGCGTTCACCGTACATGTTGACGAGCGGCGGTCCGGGCGGCGGGTTATTCATTTCTTCCGATGACGGTGAACATTGGACTCAAGCGCTGGGTCACGGCTTGCCTGCCGGCGACACCGGCCGCATCGGCCTCGCATTTGCGCCCAGCGCTCCGAGCAGGCTCTATGCGCTGATCGAGTCGCGGAGCGGCGTGTTATGGCGCAGCGATGACGCCGGCGTGACCTGGAAAATGGTGAGCGACGACCATAATCTCGCGCAACGTCCGTTCTATTTCTCAGAGCTTACGGTCGACCCGCGCGATAAGGACCATATCTATTTCCTTTCCGTGCGCTTGATGGAAAGCAAGGATGGCGGCGTCACCGCAAAACGGCTGCGGCCGCCGGGCGGAGACAACCATCAGATGTGGATCGACCCCACCGACGGCGATCGTCTGATCGTCGGCGACGACGGCGGTCTCATGTATTCGCTCACCGGCGGAAAGACGTGGTCGGCGCCGCCGATATTGGTCTCGCAGTCGTATCATGTGTCGGTAGACGATCGCGTGCCGTACACGGTGTGCAGCGAAGATCAAGATACGGGCGCATACTGCGGCCCGAGCAACGACCTTATCAACGGCGACATCGAACCCATCGACTGGATTCCGCCCGGGGGCGGCGAGTGCGGTTGGATCGTCTTTGACGGCAAAGACGACAACTTCATCTACGGCAGCGGTTACGAAGGAACGCTCACTCGTTACGATCGCCGGACGAATCAGGCTGCCACGATCAGCCCGTGGCCGGATGACACGAGCGGTTGGGGCGCGGGCTCGCTGCGTTATCGCTTTCAATGGACGGCCCCGGTTGCAACCGCGCCGTGGAACCCCGATGTGCTCTATTTCGGCGCGAACCGACTCTTTGCGACGATCGATCGCGGGCGCACATGGCAGATCGTCAGCCCGGATCTCACGCGCAACGTAAAGGCGTGGCAACGGCATGCGGGCGGCCCGATCACAGGCGACAACACCGGACCGGAAGAGTACGATACGATCTTCGCGATCGCCGCTTCGCCAAAGCAAAAAGGATCGCTGTGGGTCGGCACGGATGACGGCCTGGTGTGGATCACGCTCGACAGCGGCGCGCACTGGAAGCAAGTGACACCGGCCGGCGTAGGTATGCCGCGTTATGGACGGATCGACTACATCGAACCCTCGCCTTTCGATGTGGCGACCGCGTACATGGCGGTCGAGGATCACGAGCGCGGCGACCGCTCCCCGTACCTCTTCGCCACGTCGGACTATGGCCGCACATGGCGCGGAATCTCCGGCAATCTTCCGCGGACGAGCTACACGCGCGTCATCAAGGAAGACCGCGTTCGTCGCGGACTTCTCTACGTCGGAACCGAAACCGGCTTGTGGTACTCGCTCGACGACGGTGGATCGTGGCAGCAGTTCCACGACAATTTCCCGACCGTGCCGGTCTACGATTTCGCGCTGCAGCAGCGATTCGACGATCTCGTCGTGGCGACGCACGGTCGTGCCAACATGATCTTCGACGATCTTCGCCCGCTCCAAGAGTATAGCCCCGCGGTCACGGCGAGCGCGGTGCATCTCTTCAGTCTGCGGCCGGCTTACCGCTATGCCGGCGGCGGAGGGGGACAGACGAATGAGGGGTCCGGCGACGATCCGCAGTACGGCGTCGACGTGAACTTCTTTTTGAAGAAAGCGCAAGCCAAGAAGGACAAGATCAAGATCGAAGTGTTGGACGGCAACACCGTCATCCGCACGATCGGCGTGAGCGACGCGGTCGAAGGCGTCAACCGCACGTGGTGGGATCTACGCTATGATGGGATCGACAAAGTTCCGCGCGCCGCGGTCGAGGGGTTCGCGGGCTTCACAGGACCGCTCGCAGTGCCGGGGACGTATTCGATCCGGCTCGTCGCGGCCGGCGTGACGACGACGCGCTCCGTCGATGTGCTTCCGGATCCGCGCGCGAGCACGCCGCTGTCGGATCTGCGCGCCCAGCTCTCGTTCTTGCTGCGTATCCGCGACGACGAGTCGCGGATCGGTGCCCGAATCCTCAGACTTCGAGCGGCAAAATCGAAGGCCGACAAGACAGTCGCTGCACCCGGAGCGTCCGCCGCCGCGGTAAGCGCCGTTCACGCGTACGACCAAGCGATCGACATGGCGCTCAACGACCTCTATCAGCCGGCCGATCTCGCGGGCGAGGACGATATCCGCGATCCGATCCACGTGTACGAGAAGCTGAATAGTCTCGCCGGTTTTGTCAGCGGGGCCGACGTCGCTCCTCGATCTGCCGATTTCGAAGAACTCAGCGAGCTTGAGACCCAGATGCGGGCCGGCCTCGCTAAGGCCGATGCGGTGCTGTCTGCAGGCATCGTCCAGAACGCCGGCGGCGGCGGAACCCGGATGCGCGTGCACGGATAGGTCAATGGTGCTTGAAGTATTGCACCGCGCGTTCGTGTTTTTTCGCCGCCGCGAGCGTCTTGAACGTACCGAGATTCCTGCGTTTGCCGGTCTTCGGGTCCTTCTTCCGTGAATAGAGCCGATAGCCGCCCGACGACAGTTTGCGAATCATGCGAACTCCATTATGCGCAGCAGGCTGGCGCTTGACGCGCGTTTACTTGCGTTTCGAGGTGTTTCCGATCGCCGGCACGTCTTCGCCGAGCGCCGTGGCCAAGTCGATCTGATGGTCTTGTTCGTTCACGAGGATCTCGCGGATCTGCTCGGCCATCGCGAACTCGCCGAGCTCTTCGCATTGCCGCACGCGGTCGCGATAGTTCCGGATCGTCTCTGTCTCGTTCTCCAGATCGAATCTGAGCATCTCTCGCGCTTTTGCCGATGATTTGACCGGTTTTGGAGTCACGGTCGGCATCTCGCCCAGATAGTCGATCTGGCGCGAGATGATCAGCGCGTGGTTCAATTCCTGTTTCGCGTGCTCTTCGAGCTGCGCGGCGATGCTCATATATTCAGCGCCCTTGAGGACCTGAGAATAGACGACATACGCGATGATCGCCTGGTACTCGCGCGCGAGGTCCTCGTTGAGCAACGCCGCGAGGCGTTTGCGGGTGATCGCGTCCCCGTCGATCTTTCCGTCTGTCCGAGCGCTCATGCTTGTCTCCTTGCGGTCGTTCGTAGTTCGAGGCGGATACGTTAGCGACGCAGACACGCGCGACCTCGCCAGGGCGCGGGCCCGATGGGTCGAAACGGATTAAGCATGACGCGCGAAGATATCCACCGCCTCACGCACCTGTCACGCTGCGCAGGTTGAGCGGCTAAGATGGACGCCCGCGTCCTCGCGCAAGTCTTGCGCCGTTTGCCACCGATCGAAGACCCAAACGTGCTCGTCGGCACAAGCACGGCTGATGACGCCGGCGTCTACAAGTTGACGGATGAGATCGCCATCGTACAGACGGTCGACTTCTTCACGCCCATCGTCGATGATCCGCGAACGTTCGGCGCCATCGCGGCCGCAAACGCGCTGTCCGATATCTATGCGATGGGAGCTCGACCGGTCAGCGCTCTAGCGATCGCTGCCTTTCCTGAAGAAGGGCTCGACGCAGATGTGCTCGCTGAGATTCTCGCGGGCGGAGCGGACAAAGCGCGCGAGGCCGGCATCAGCGTCATCGGCGGCCACACGATCAAGGACCCGGAGCCGAAGTACGGCCTGGCCGTGACGGGCGTGGTCCATCCGCAGAAGATCTGGCGGAATTCTGCAGCGCGTCCCGGCGACGTACTCCTACTGACAAAGCCGCTCGGCACGGGAATCTTGACCACGGCGCGCAAGCGCGATCTCATCGGCGACGACGTCCTCGCTCCTGCGGTCGTCTCGATGCTGCAGCTCAATCGCACCGCAGCCGACGTGGCCGCGCAGGCGCCGCCGCACGCAGCCACGGACATCACGGGATTCGGTCTGCTTGGGCACCTGCACGAGATGACCAGCGGATCCGAAGTCGGCGCGACGATCGATTCACGGACCGTGCCGGTGTTCGGCCGCGCTCTCGAACTCGCTCGAGACGGCGCAGCACCCGCAGGCTCGGTCACGAATCTCGATGCAGCGATCGGTAGCGGGTGGATATTCGCCGATTCCGTCGCGCCCGAAATGCGTCTCGTGCTCTGCGACGCGCAGACATCCGGCGGCCTGCTGCTCGCTGTCGCGCCGGAGAACGCAGAAACGCTCGTCGACGCCTTGCGCGCAGCCGGTGTTCATGCCGCTTCGCGAATCGGCCAGATCACATCCGATCGTACCCTACGCGTCAATTGATTTGAAGGGGCCGATGATTTGAAGGGGCCGACGCCAGTCGGCCCGCACCACGCCACGCGTCAATTGATCTGAAGGGGCCGATGATTTGAAGGGGCCGACGCCAGTCGGCCCCGCAGTACGCAACCCGTCAATTGATTTGAAGGGGCCGACGCCAGTCGGCCCACGCATTACGCTGCGCATCATTGATTTGAAGGGGCCGACGCCAGTCGGCCTCGCATTACGCTACGCGTCGATTGATTTGAAGGGGCCGACGCAAGTCGGCCCCGCATTACAGGGTCTCAACGATTATGGGCCTAACGATATCGTCGCCCGCGGGAGTAGCTCAATTGGTAGAGCATCAGCTTCCCAAGCTGAGGGTTGCGGGTTCGAGACCCGTCTCCCGCTGCCCAGATCGATACGTCACGGCCCTAGTGAACCTCGGATGCCTTGGCACGATCTCGGCACAACGGTCCGGAGCATTTTTTGGGTCCCGAGCCGAACTGCCCGTGATGAAGATGATAACGAACATCACGACTCTCGCCGCGCTTTCGATAACAATCGCATTGTCGTCGGCCGCCCTGGGCGCGTCGACGACGCCTCCAAAGCCGTGTTCCGCGCCGGAGTATCGCCAATTCGACTTTTGGGTCGGCAATTGGCGCGTGACCGATCCGCAGGGACAGTTCGCGGGCACGAATGACGTGACGACCGAGTACGGAGGATGCGTCATTCAGGAGCATTGGAGCGGCACGGGCGGAGACGTGGGATCGAGCTTCAATGCATATCGAGCCTCCACCCGACAGTGGCACCAGACGTGGGTGGACAACCAGGGCCAAGTGCTGCTGCTCGACGGCTCTTACGATAACGGCGTGATGACCCTTAGCGGAACCGGCACGTCGCTTTCCGGTGCCGAGCGCCTTAACCGCATTCGTTGGACGCGCATCGATGACGATCACGTTCGCCAGTTATGGGACTCCTCAATCGACAGCGGGAAGACCTGGACCGTCGTCTTCGATGGCCTCTACACGCGCACGAAATAGCTACGGCAGCTCAGGGCCGGTAACCGCCATCCATCCAATCTGAAAGCTTCTTCATCTGCTCGTCGCTCCAATATGGACCGCCGGGCGGCATGCGCGAGGCCGCATCGCTCGATAACGATTCGTAGACCCGCTTCGCGTTATCCGGTTCGGACATCCATGCGTGGTCGGCGAGCTGGACGCCGAAGGCTTCCATGTGGTCGATGTCAACGTCTCGAAATAGCGGCCGGATATCGCGCTCAAATGAAATTGCGTCGCCGTTGTCTTGCATAGACTCGCTCCCCGAAGTTGTCTCCTAGTTGGATCAGCCTGTTTATTATACCCAGGGCGGCCACGGTTATCTCATCGAAAAGTCAGCGGATGGCGCAGGAGTTGCTCACGCTTGGACACGGAACGGCCGATGCGGACGAACTCGCGCGCATCATCCGCGAGGCTGCGATCGAGTCGGTCGTCGATGTCCGCTCCTTTCCCAAAAGCCGCCGCCATCCGCAGTTCTGGCGTGAAGAGATGGAACGCTGGATCCCCGATTTGAGCGGAAGCGCTTACCGCTGGGAGCCCGGGCTCGGCGGTTTTCGGAAATCCGATCGCGAGAGTCCGAACATCGCACTGCGCCACCCGTCATTTCGCGCGTATGCCGATTACATGGAGACGGACGGTTTTTGCACCGCCCTCACCGACTTGCTTGCGCCGGTCGGCGTGCGAATCGCGATCATGTGTTCCGAGACCCTATGGTGGCGCTGTCATCGCCGGCTGATAGCCGATGCGGCGGTCTTGCTGCGCGGCGTGAACGCGCACCACCTCATGCACAACGGCGAACTGCGACCGCACATCCCGACCGCCGGGGTCCGCGTCACCGAAACCGGCAAACTCCGGTACGATGTGCTCTTCGAGAGGGAACCGGACGACGAGGCGCGAGACGGCGTGTAGTGCTACCCCTGCGTTTGCCGCTGGAGCGAGACCATCAATCTCGCCGCCGGATGTTGCGGATCGGGGCTGATCCCGGATATCTGCCACCCATCTTTCCCAAGATCTTGCACTTTCTTGAGATCTTCATCGATGGTTGCGTTCTCGCCTTGACTATCGGCGCGGCTCGATACGACGGATACGAAGCAAAATTCAAAACTTGGGCTCACGCGTTTGACCTCCTTGGAACGGCGGTGTGTCTACCGCCTACAGTCTCTTGGCAGTCGAAAGTTCCGAACACGCGACGTAGTGCATGATCGCCGTGGACGATAGATGCATGTTGACGACGTAATCGTCGGCCGTCAACGTCTTTATGCCGACCGGCACGACGGTGACCGACGCGCCTTCCTCGACATCGTTGAGTCCCCACTTCGGATGTGGATCGAGCCGGGCGCACGTGCCGACATGGATGTGCGCCGGCTGCGACGCGCCGCTCGGTTCACCGGTCACGGAGATCGTCACCCGCGTCGATGCGGCGGTGATGGGCGTGAGCGTCACAGATCCGTTCTCACCCGAACCTCGCTGCGCCACGAGCGGGGCCGTCAGCGTATACGTGGTCGGAGCGGCGGTAGCGATCGGCGCGGCAAGTGCGAGCGACATGCCCGCGGCGGCTAGAGCCTTCATAGCGTCGTTTCCTCCGTCTGTATCATTCATTGTACCCGAATCGGAGAGACGGAAACGACGCGTTCGGGCCGAAAGCCGATGCCGATGGCGCGCGCCGGTAAGCGGCGGAGAAGCGGCCAGCGGTCTAACAGCCGCAGCGGCCACGGCGGCGCGAACGGAACGTCGCGCCCCAATATCTTATCGATCAGCCGGTTTTGGATGAAGATTTGCAGCCCTTGCGTGAGGCGAGTCGGCCATTCGCGGCGTCGCTGCACCGCACGAAGATCATCATCATCTACGGCCGAGCGCTGCAACGGTTGTGTGAGGATATTCGCGGTCGCGACGGCATCTTGAACGGCAAGATTGATGCCGACTCCTCCGATGGGCGACATGGCGTGTGCCGCATCTCCAATGCAGAGCAAGCCCGAACGGTACCATCTTCGAAGGCGGTTGACGACGACGGTGAGCAGTTTCACGTCCTCCCAATCGCGGATCTCGACGACGCGGTCGACAAGGAAAGGAGCAAGTGAGGAAAGCGAAGCACGGAATTCTGCGACGCCGCGCTCGCGGATCGCGACGAAATCGCCTTTGCGGATGAGGTAGCCGCATTGCCAGTAGTCGCCGCGGTCGATCATGATCATCATCTTGCCGTGGTCCAGCCGCCCGAAGGCGAGACTCGGATCCTCGCGCCGGCGCGAGAGCCGAAACCACAGGACATCCATCGGCGCGCCGAAATCCCGGACTTCGAGCTCGGCCTTTTCGCGCGCGAGCGAGTGGCGACCGTCGGCTCCGACCGTCAGATCCGCGAAAATCGTCTGCGCGCCCTCAGGCGTGCTGACGTTCACGCCGACGACTTTGCCCGAGCCGTCGAACACTAGATCGGTAGCCGCCGCATTCATCGCCAGATGAAAGCTGGGATATTTTCTGCCCTGACGCGCGATGAAATCCAAGAGATCCCACTGCGGCATCAACGCGATGAAGCGGCAGCGCGCCGGCACATGACTGAAATCCGCGATCTGGACGGAATTCGCACCGATCTGCGCACCGAGCGATCTCACCTCCTGGTGCGGGAGCTCCAGAAGTCCGTCGAGCAACCCGAGCTGGTCGATCACGTCAAGCGTCGACGGATGAATCGTGTCGCCGCGGAAGTCGCGAAAGAAATCGGCGTGCTTTTCCAGCACGGTCACATGGATTCCAGATCTGGCCAGGAGATAGCCGAGCATCATGCCGGCCGGCCCGCCGCCAACGATACAGACGGAAGTTCGCGCGTCCGCGATCACGAGGCGGAGTTAGACGAGCGTGTCGGGCCCCTGCGGTCCCGTGATCGAACTGATGCCGCCGCAGGCTTCATGCCCGCACTTGCAGTGACTGTTGTCGTGAGCATCGCGTTCGCAGCGCTCGCAGCAGAATTGACTCGGCGAGTTCGCGCTGATGATGCACGAGCAATTCTGCTTGGCACAAGCTTGTTCCATGCGGACGACGATCCTATCTGGTCTTGCGGCGCGTTCGCTTCAGTCGCTTGACGGCTGAGTTCACATGCGTCTTGACCACTGCGCGTACGACGGCGGCGAGTTCCCGCTTGTCGGCGTACTTGTTCATGTAAGGAAGCACGCCGATCACCGTCTCGCACGACGTGCAAGCCACGGTCACGATCCGGTGGGTGCCGCCGGCTCGCTCCTCTCCTGCCCGGAAAGGCACGGCTTTCAAACACCGCGGACACTTGCGTTTGAAGATGTCCACTCGGCCGTCAGCTCGCAAGGCGACCTGGGAACGAGCGTTTCGCGGCGTCGTATGCCGCCTCGATGAGCAGCGGATTGAGCGCAAGTCGAATGGGCCGGCGCGGAAGCTCCGGAAGGCGGTGGGCAAAACCCTTGGCGCAGAGAATGGAAAGCGCGCGCTGCACCGATGCGTCCGACATGCGAAGCCGTCGCGCGATCGCTGCAACACCGAGGCCGCGTTCGAAAATGCGCGTTCGAACGTCGACCGTGCGCCACAAAAAGGTGTAAACGCGTCGCTGATCGCGGCTCAACTCGTCGCACGCTTCGATGGACGAGAATAGCGAATCCCAGACACGATCGCAAAACGACCTTACGTTGCCCTTGCGACGTCTGTTCTGCACGAGCGTCGGCCTCCGTACCTCGAACATATGTTTGGACATCGGCTCGCCGCAACCCTGCGCCCTCAGCCTTCGGTCGACGATCGATTCGAGACCCACGTGGCTACCTTTTTGGCACGCCGGATATCGTCCAGCGTGCGGCCGCTCTTGACGGACTCGGCGTGCGCGGTCGCCCGCCAGCGTTTGTCGACGAAGTCGTCGCGCTCTTTGATCAGCAGCCACGCATTCTCCACGCCATCGCGCGCGCGCATCTTCACCAACGCGAAGTTGCCGCGGAGCTTTTTCCCGCGCAGCGTGAACTTGATCTCACCGTCGTCGATCGACTTCTCCGGGCGCACGTCGGTTTGCGGCCGGTACGTGCCGCGATCCCAGACGATGACTTCTCCTGCGCCGTAATTCCCTTTGGGTATGACGCCTTCGAAATCGCGGTAGGCGAGCGGGTGATCTTCGACGCGCATCGCAAGGCGTTTAGCCGCAGGGTCGAGCGATGGGCCTTTCGGCACGGCCCAAGATTTGAGCACGCCCGCGGCTTCGAGGCGGAAATCGTAGTGCAATCGGCTCGCGTCGTGCAGCTGGATGACGAAACGAAGCGACCGCGAGTTGGTCGCGGATCGCTTGGCGGTAGGCTCAGGTGTCCGCTTGAAGTCGCGCTTCGCGTCGTATCGTGCGATCGACGTGTCCGAGCGATCCCCGCGTTTCGGCGTCTTCGCCTTCACGACGATTTCTTTTTTGGTACCTTTCCGCCGCTCTTTCTCGCCTCGGAGAGACCGATCGCGATGGCCTGCTTGCGGCTCTTCACCTTCTTGCCCGAGCGCCCCGACTTGAGCTTGCCCTCCTTCATCTCATGCATCGCGCGCTTGACTTTTTTACCCGCCGTCTTTCCGTATTTCCGCGTCGAACCCGACTTTTTCTTACCAGGCATGACGCCGCTCCCTTCTCGATTGGCGTGGCCCCTACAGATATTTTGCGAGATCGACGCGCCCGGTCCGGGCGAGCAGCGGCTTCCAAAGATCGCCGACCTTGCGGAGCCTAGCCACCATATTCCCGATGTCGAAGTCATCTAACCGCACGCCTTTCTCGAGTTCACGCCATGTGACGGGCGCGGAGACGGTCGGACGTTTTGCGGCGCGCACGGAATAGATGGATGCGAGCGTGCGCCCCCACGCGTTCTGATTGTAGTCGATGAGGACGCGACCATGCGGCCGCTTGGCTTTCGCGTATACCGCGGTTATAAGCTGCGGACTCCGTTCGGCGATCTGCATCGCGAGGGCTTTGGAAAACGTCCAAACGTCTTTCTGAAGCGGGCCGCGCTTGATCGGCACGTAGATGTGAATGCCGCGCGAACCCGTTGTCTTGGCGAAGTTCGGCATCTCCAATCGCTCCAGCGCGTCGTGCACCGCAAGCGCGGTCTCGCAAACGCGCTCGAACGTCGCGCCGGGGACCGGATCGAGGTCGAAATGGAAATAGTCAGGGCGGTTCGGGTCGTCGCAGCACGCATACCACTGATTGAGGTCAATGCAGCCGAGATTCACTATCCAGAGCAGCGACGCGAGATCATTGACCATCGGGAATTCGACGATGCGACCACCGGCGTGCTTGATCTTGCACGTGGAAAGCCACGCCGGGTGCGAGTCCGGAACGTGTTTCATGAAGAAGAACTCGCCGCTCGCGCCGTTCGGATAGCGCTTCATGACCATAGCCCGATCGCGGACATGCGGCAGCAACCACGGGCTGATCGCCGCGTAGTAGCGAAGCAAGTCGCCCTTTGTGACCGTCGGGCTTTTCCAGAACGGCTTCTGAAGATTCGTGAGATGCACGCGCCGCTTGCCGTCCGCGGCATCGAATGTTTCGGCCGTCCGGGGAATCTCGGGCGGCCGGGTTCTCGCGCTCACGTGCGCGCCGTCGTCCGCCTCGTCTTCGTCTTGTCGGCCTTCGTCTTCGGCTTCTCAGCCTCAGGCTTCGACTTCTTGCTGCGCGCCGCAAGGCTGCGCTGCAGCGCGGCCGCGATGTCGTCCAAGTTCTGCTCTTGCGCCGGCGCGGCTTTTTTCTGCGCGACGATCTTCTTGCCTTTGGCTTTGTCCTGCAGCGTTTTGAGCATGGTCTGCCGGTACGTGTCCGTGTACTCTTTCGGTTCGAACGTTCCGGCCATGGCGTCGATCAGCATCATCGCCGCCTTCATCTCGCCCGCGGAGACTTTGTCTTTTTTTGTGGGCACGTCGACGTCTTCGGCCGGCACGAGTTCGCCTTCGAAGTGCATGAGCTCTAAGACAAGCGCGGTGTCGTACGGTTTCAGAGCCGCGAGATGCTCGCGCGTGCGGAGCACGATGCGCGCAATGCCGACCTTGCCGGATTTCTCCAGCGCCTCACGTAGGACCGAATATGCATGCTGGGCCTTCTTCTCGGGCTCCAGATAGTACGGCGTCTCGTACATGCGCGGGTCGACTTCGGCCGCATCGACGAATTGCTCGATGTCGATGGACTTCGTCAGTTCCGGCCGCGCCGCTTCGAAGTCTTTGTCTTCCATGATGACGTACTTGCCGTCGTCGAGTTCGTAGCCTTTGACGAGATCCGCCCATTCGACTTTCTTGTGGCAATGATCGCACACACGCTCGTTATGGATACGGCCTTTATCTTTTCCATGGAGCATGTGAAACGAGAGGTCGTTCGTGCGAACCGCGGTCACGAGCCGAACAGGTATCGAGACCAATCCGAAATTGATCGCGCCGCTCCAAATCGCATGTGCCATATCGTTGACTTTTCCTCCAGCGCGTCACGAGCGCTCCCGCACCCGCACGCAGTCTTCCGGGCGTTTGTCAACTCGCAACCCGATGTAAACCGGCTGACGCAAGATGCTGCTGCGAATCGGTTCGACGATCTTCACTTCCGCTACGAGTTCCGGCCGCACCCAGTGAACCGGAACGTCGATTGCCGGCACCACGTCGTACGGACATTTTTTGGTCTCGCGCGCCGCCAGTTCGTCTCGGAGCGATTCGAGAGAGGGGCTGCTAAATCCGGTCAGCGCATGGCCCGCATAGCGCAACGCGTCACGGTCATAGACCCCCAACAAAATCGAACCGCGCCGCCCGCTATCCGCGCGCGGCTCGGTCCATCCCCCGATGACGAACTCCTGGCGCTCGCGAACATCCCCCTTACGGGATGTCGCCGCACGAGACGTATCGGCCAAGTTGCGAAGCTGACTCATGGACGTTGATCGCCATGCCATGCCCCAGTATAGCGGTTATCGGCACATCGACGGTGGTGTTGGAGTGTCCGAGGACGACGTTTTTCAACGGGTATTTCGGCGCCGGGTTCAGTTTAGCACACGGCCCGAGATGGACATGTGCCGGCTGATTACCGAGCGTGTTTTCGTGCTGCAGCGCGATGACGATGCGCGTTCGGCCGCCAAGGTCGGTGAGCGTCGCGGTTCCGTATTCGCCCGATCCATTCTGCGCGTGCATCTTGATAGTGACGTCCGGGTGTGCAGCCGCGGCGGGAATGGCTGCAGCGGAAAGTAGCAAGCCGCTTGCCGCGCTCGCCGCGGCGATCAGTGTGATGCGCATAGTGTCTCCTCCACGGCGGAAATCGCCTTACCCAGCGCCTACCCTCTAGGCTGCTCGCTGAAACGCCCGGATAGCGGCCGTCTCGATCGCGCTTAAGCCGGAAAGCGCGCGCCGCGGGGTCCGGACGCGCCGCGCGATCGATCCGTCTTCGTGCCAAGAAAACACGAGCGGATGTATATAGCACTTTCTGCAAACAGCCGCGGTATTGCCGAGGATTTTCGCGACGTGCTCGACCGCCGCAGCTTGGATGCGACGCGCATCGTTCGCGTCAGGCGCGGATTCACATCGCCGGAGGATATCGAGACAGAGGACTGTCGCGTGCCACGTTCTGACATCCTTCGCCGAAAACTCTGCGGCGGTCGCGCTGCGAAGGTAGTCGTTGACGTCCTGTGACTCGATCGGCACCGCGGTTCCAGTTTCATCCTCATATTGGAAAAGCTCTTGACCCGGCAGCTCCGCGCACCGTCGCACGATCGCCGCCAATCGCGAATCGGCAACCGAGATCTCGTGAAAACGTCCGGATTTTCCGCGAAATCGAAAGTGGAGCGTATCACTCTTTGCCACGACATGCTTTGTCCGCAGCGTCGTCAAGCCGAAAGATTTATTCGCTCGTGCATATTCCTCATTGCCGACTCGGATCAGCGTATCTTCCAGCAATCTCACGACGGCTGCGACGACTCGTTCCTTGCCTAGTCCCCGTTTCCGCAAGTCACGCGCGACTCGCTTTCTGAGTGCGGGCAGCGATTTCGCGAAGCTGAGCATGCGATCGAATTTCGCCGCGTCGCGCACGAGGGTCCACTCTGCGTGGTACTTATACTGCTTGCGGCCGCGATCGTCGCGCGCGCTGGCTTGGATGTGTCCGCGAGGGGACGGGCAGATCCAGACGTCGCGGTAGGCCGGCGGAATTGCGAGAGCGCGGATCCGCGCGAGTTCCGCGGATTCGCGCACGGCCGACCCGTCGGGGGCGATGTAGCCGAACCCTCGACCCCGTCGCAGGCGGCGAATGCCGGGTTTGCGATCGTTCACATAGAGCAGGCCGGCCGCGCGCGACGCTTCCCGGCCGTCCTGTTCTGCATCGGTCACTGCTCTCGATTCTCCCGATTGGCTGTTCTCCAGAGTTGGTACAAGGTAAACGCATCCGTCGACTGCCGCTTCAGGAGGTCCGCTCGTGAACGAGCCATCTCGGCATGACGTCACTCAACACAAGTCAGGTGCATCCTCGATCGTGTACACCTTCATCGCCATCGTCGTCGTGACCGTGGCGGCGATGTTCTTCTGGCAGCCCTGGAAGGGCTCGCCTCCGGCGGCACCGCTGCGATATGCCACAGCGGCTCCGAACGCGCACTCCACGTCCACCGCCGTGCCGACCCCCTAACGCCGTGTCGCCTACAGGAAGGCCTACGAATGCGCAGCGGTTCGGGGCTGAGATCATAGGAACGTTCTTTCTGACATTCGTCGCGGCCGGCGCCGACGTGCTCGATCACGTCGGAGGCGGCATCGGCCACACCGCGCGCTACCTCGCGCCCGGCCTTGTCGTCGCGGCGATGATCTGGAGTCTGAGCGGAATCTCCGGCGCGCATCTGAATCCGGCCGTCACGCTCACCTTTGTCTTGCGCGGCTCATTCCCGCCGAAGCTGGCGGGTCTGTACGTCGTCGCCCAATTCGCCGGCGCTGTCGCTGCCGCCGCGACGGTCGCGCTCGCGTTCGGCTCGTTGATCGATGAGGGCGTGACGCAGCCGGGAACGGGGGTCACGCCGCTTGCGGCCGTCGCCTGGGAAGGGCTCCTCACCGCGCTCCTGGTGTTCGTGATTCTCGCCACCGCCGAGGAAGAAGCGGTGGTCGGAAAAAATGCGGCGCTCGCCGTTGGTCTCACTGTCGCCCTGTGCGGCCTGTTCTCCAGTCACATGACCGGCGCATCGATGAACCCCGCGCGATCATTTGGTCCGGCGCTTGTGAGCGGTGATTGGCGATACGCGTGGGTATATATCGTCGGACCGCTGGTCGGCGGCGCGGTCGCTGCGGCGCTCATCCGGCCGCTCTTCGGGCCGCCCGGTCGATCCGGGTTCAAGGCCGCCCGCGGAAAGAATGAGGAATGAGCAGAGTCAACGCGACCCATTTTGAGCGCATCCCGACATTCCCGAATCCGAAGGACAAGAATATCGTCCACGCGATCATCGAGACGCCGCGCAACATCCGCCACAAGTTCGCGCTCGAACCGAAGTACGGCATCCTCAAGCTCAAGCAGACGATCGCGCAAGGTCTCGCGTGGCCTTACGACTACGGTTTTGTGCCCCAGACGCTGGCCGACGACGGCGATCCCACAGATATCGTCTTCCTCAGCGACGCGCCGACGTTCCCGGGGTGTCTCGTCGAAGCGCGCATTCTCGGCATCATCCGTCTCAAGAAGAACGGCGTCGAGAACGACCGGATCGTGGCCTGTCCGCTTCGGATGGACGGCGTCGCCCAGAACACCGACAAGTACGACGATATCAAAGACATCCCGAAGGAAACGCTTGAGAGCCTTTGCCGCTTCTTGGTCGAGTATTCGTCCGACGAAGACAACACGATCACATTCGAGGGCGTTCGATCTCGTAAAAAGGCCAAGAAGTCGGTGGGTGAGGGAATAACCGCCTACCGGGCACGGCGTCACGCCAAGAAAAAGGGCTGAGGTCGAGAGGCCGAGCGCTTCTTCGGATCATGAGCGCTCGTGGACTCGCACGCAGTCTTCCGGCCGTTTGTCAACGCGCAGACCGAGATACACCGGCTGCCGCAGCACGTTGTCGCGCGTCCATTCGCCGAATTTCACTTCCGCCACTAATTTGGGCCGCATCCAGTGCACGGGCGAATTCACGGCCGGGATGACACGAAACGGACAGCGTTTTGTCTCGAGGCGGGCCATCTTTTCGTGGAGTCCAGCCAGGGCGTTCTCATCAAACCCGGTTCCCGCGTGACCGGCGTACACTAGTTCACCGCGGTCATGGATGCCCAACAATATCGATCCGAAATGACTTCGGCCACCGCGGGGTTCGGTCCAACCACAGATCACGAATTCCTGGCTATCGGTCACTTTGATTTTGAGCCACTCGCGCGTCCGCCCGGCGTGATATTGCGAGGCGCGGCGCTTCGCGATGATGCCTTCGATGCCTTGACTGCGCGCCTTTTCGAACAGCCGGATACCTCTGCCGGTCACGTGCGCTGAAAACGCGATGCGCGAATTTCCGCGGACGATCGCCTTCTTCAGGAGGTCCTTGCGCACTTCGAGCGGTTGTTTACGCACGTCATGTGCGCCCATCGAGAGAACGTCAAATGCCATGAACTTGATCTGAACAGCGCCGTTCTCGGACGCGCGCAATCGGTTGATGCGGGGTTGAAGACGCTGGAACGACGAGCGCCCTTTTCGATCGAGACTGACGATTTCGCCGTCTACGACGATGGGCAGCAGACTGAACGCCTTCCGAAGTTCGACGAGTTCCGGAAACGCCCGCGTGAGCTCTTGTCCGGTTCGCGAGCTCGCCGTCACATCACGGTGCGTCACCACGCAGATCGCGCGGACGCCATCCCACTTCGTCTCGAACAACCAATCGGGCGAGTCGAACGGCCGCTCGACGGCGGTCGGCAACATCGGCGCGTATCTGTCGCGCGCGCTCGGCGGGCGTTTCACTACGGCCGACGATTCGAACTCGAGATGGATTATCCGTCAGGCGCGGCGTCGCTGCCGATACCAGGCCAGTCAAAGACGCCGATTCGCCGATTCCAACCGACGCCTGCGGCGGCGCCCTCCATGGAGGCCAAAACGGTCGGCAGGACCACGATATCACCGTCGCTCAGCTGCGCGATATCGATCAGCTCGCGCTCCTGTAATTCTTGGAGTGCGGCTGCCATCGCGTTGCCCGCGACCGACGTGCGCATGTGACCGTCTTCCCAGGCGTGTGCGATGCAATCTTCCAGCAGCACGGCTGCGGCAGCGCTGAGGCCGCTCGCCGCTGCGAAGCGTTCGACGTTGTGGCGCGCCGATTCGGGCGAATTTGCGATGTAGACGTGAAAACTGCTCATGGGTGCCTCTGCCGTCCTCGTACCCATGAAGAACACGATTGAACGCCGGACTTCACGGGAACGAGGCTGACAGGGTAAACCGGGCGAGGCGCGAGGGCAAGCGGCGCTTGCCCTCGTTCGGCTGCGGGATCACGGTTTGATTCTGAAGATCACGCCCTGGCCGGATGGACCTCCGGCGACGGTCGATGCGAGATACCATCCGTTCGGCGCCAGAGACAGACCGTAGTATGGGTTCATACCGTCGCCGATCGCGCCAAAACGGTGCAAGACGGTCTCCACATGCGAGGCGTCGCTGATCTTGAAAACGGTGCCGCACGAGCAGCCGCTGTTGCCGCCGGCGGACGTCGTACCGAGCAGATCGCCCGCACCGTCGAAGACGAGCGTGCTCGTCGGCGAGCCGCCGTCCATGCCGCCCGTGAAGCTGTAGATCACGTGCTCTTTCCAAGTGCGCATGCCGGCCGGACTGAGTTCGAAGACAGATCCGGCGCCTTTTGTGCCGCCGTAGTACGTCGTGCCGAAAAGGTCGCCGCTCGCGTCGGCGAGCAGACCGCCATACGCGAAACCCGCATCCGGCATGCCCTTGAACGCATACAGCGTCGTGAGGTCGTACGTACCGCCCGATTCCGGCGCGAGTTTGTATACCGTTCCGGCTGAATGCGCACCGCCAAGCTCCGTCACTCCGTAGATGGTATTCGAGTTGTCGATGAGGAGGGCACCGAGCGATCCGACACCGCCGTCCGCGCCGCCGGTGAACGCATGAATGACATTGAAGTGCCACGATCCGGCGGAGTGCGTGAGTCGATAGACCACGCCTTGTGAGTACGCTCCGCCATCCGGCGTCGTTCCGTACAGCCGGCCCTGCTTATCGAACGAGACGGCGCCGCCGGGGCCGAAACCATCGTTGCCGCCCGTGAAGTTATAGAGCACCCGCTCGCCCGCCGGCGTCAACTCATAGACTACTCCGCAACCGTCGCCGGTGCAGGCGCCGCCCGAACCGCCCGCGGTCGTGGTTCCGAAGAGGTCACCCTTGCTATTGAGCGTCACGCCGCCATGAGGGTTCTTGCCGTCCGAGCCGCACGTGAAATTATAGAGCACCGACTCCTGCCACGTGGACGGAGACGTTGGGGTGAGTTTGAAGACCACGCCGCATCCATACAGCCCGCCGATCACCGCCGTGCCGTACGCATTGCCGCTGGAATCGAAGGTCAAGCCCGTCGCCGCATTCCCGCCGTCGTTACCGCCGCTGAAACGATAGACGAGCGAATAGGTCCCGGCGGCGGAGGAAGCTCCCGATTGAAGCAGTGCGATCGAGACGGCGATCGCCGCAACGGAAAACGCACCGAACCTCTTTGTGAGTCCCATAGTTTCTCTCCTCATGACGCTTTTGAAACTCGCTCGGTCTGAGCGCAGAGTTCCTCCAATTCCGACCAAGCCACTTCAACGGCGCGCAGCGCGGAGCGGGGAAAAAGTCCTAGGACGCCATTTTTCAGTTTTAAGCGTTAGTTGACGCTTACGTTCGTATGTGCTAACATACTATCCATGGACGCCGCTATCCGGGCACTCGCAGATCGTCGACGACGGGATATACTCGCGCTCATCGCCGTCCGGGAACTTCCGGCAGGCGAAGTCGCCGCCCATTTCGCGATCACACGGCCGGCCATCTCGCAACACCTCACCGTGTTGAAGAATGCAGGTCTCGTATCGGAGCGCAGAGCGGGCACGCGCCGCTTCTACCGGGTCAGACCTGAAGGGCTTTCGGAGCTGCGAGGCTTTCTCGAGTCGTTCTGGGATGCGAAGCTGCGACGTCTGAAATACGTCATTGAAGCCGATGAGAGGGGTTCACGCCGCCATGCCGACAGTCGACACTCGAGCAATCGAACGAGAAATAACCATAAAGGCAAAACCTGAGACGATCTTCCCCTATCTGACGGATCCCGCACAGCTGCAGCGCTGGTTTCCTGTCGAGGCCACGACAGATGTCCGCGTCGGAGGAACCTACCGGCTCGTGATGTCGAAAAGAGATTACATCGCCAGCGGCACGTACGTCGAAGTGACGCCGCCCACGAGGTTGGTCTTCACGTTCGGCTGGGAAGGCGACGATCAACCCACGCCCGCCGGATCGAGCACGGTCGAGATCACGCTGACGCCTGTCGGTTCGGACACGATCGTGAAGCTCACGCATCGCGGTCTTGGATCAGACGAATCGCGGCAAAACCACGGCGAAGGCTGGGCGAAATATCTCAAACGGCTGGCGATTGCCGCGACCGGCGGTGATCCAGGCCCGGACGAGATGTGATCGCTCTCTACAATAAAGAAAGGGCCGGCGCGACGCCGGCCCTCTCGTTAGACGGGCCGATCCGACTTAGCGGCCGGCTCCGACAGGCTGCCTGCTCTTCTTTCCGTTGCCGTTGCGCGATCGATTGCCGCTCGACACGTCCGCCGAGTCCTCGCTTTCGGATGCCTCCGGATTCACCGTCTCCGCGATGCCGGTGAGCCGCTCGTCAGTCTCTTTCTCTTCATTGAGCGTTTCTTCAAGCAGCGCGACCGCGTCGCTCTCTCCGAGAATTTCCGCATACGTCCGCACCGTGCCGTATGCCGCGATCTCATAGTGCTCAACTCGCTGCGCTGCGGCGATCAGAGCCGCGTCGCCGACAGGCTCCGGCAGATCCAGCTCGAGCATCTCTTTGCCCTCTGCGATGATGCCCTCCATCCCTTTGCAGCGCTTGCCTTTCGGCGCTTCGTCGATCTGTTCGAATACCTGCTCGAGCCGCTCGACGTGGCCGCGCGTCTGTTCGAGATGTTCCTCAAATGCCGTCCGGAGTTCTTCATCGACGGCTGCCTTTGCCATTTTCGGCAACGCTTTTAAGATCTGATTTTCGGCATGATAGAGATCTTTGAGTTCGTCCACCCAGAGATCCCGCAAATTTTGTAACTTCACTTTGCCCACACTTTCGTCCGGCTCGTTGCAAGCGGCCGGAATGACGACCGCACGGAAGCACATACCCGAGGTGCGTGCGGGCAAACATCGTCCGAACCGCCTGAATGACTAGCCGATTTGGCGAGCGCTCGCGCTCATTGCGTAGATGTCGTCGCGAGTCGCGGGTGCCTTGATCGCGCCGCGCGCATCGCGTTTCGCGAGCAGCATTTGCACAACGCCCATTCTGCCGACCGCAAATCCGCGCGCCGATCCGGCCATATAGAGCCGCCATGTGTTGTAGGTCGCATCGCCGACCAGCGCGCGAGCTCGCGCTTCATTGTTTTCGAGCCGTCGGACCCAGTGACGCAAAGTGGTCGCGTAATGCGGCCGCAGATTTTCGATGTCGAGGGTCTCAAAGCCGGCGTTCGCTGCCGCCGAGGCGGCGCGATCGAGGCGCAAGAGATCGCCATCGGGAAACACATATCGACCGACAAAACCGCGCAGTCCGGACCCTATCGCATGCTCGACAAGTCTCCGAAGCCCTGTCGGTTCGGGCGCTTGGCTCACAATGCCGTGGTTGAGGAAGAGACCGCCATCGGCGAGCCCGCGATATGCCGCATTGAAGTACTCCCGTAGGCTCGCGGCGCCGACGTGCTCGACCATGCCGACGCTCGCGATCTTGTCAAAGCTGCCGAGCTGCGACAGATCGCGATAGTCGACGAGCTCGACCGAGCAGACGTTTGCCAGACCTTCGTCGCGGATCCGTGAGCGCGCGTATTCGGCTTGTCGGCTGCTCAGCGTGATACCGACCGCACGCGCTCCGTACTCCCGCGCCGCGAAGCGGATCAAACCGCCCCAACCGCAACCGATATCCAAAAAACGGTCGCCTTGCGCCAGCCGCAGTTTGCGCGCGATAAGGTCGAACTTGCTCTGCTGTGCGACGTCGAGCGTATCCGACGGCGAACGGAAGTACGCACACGAATAGGTCATATCCGAATCGAGCCACAGCGCGTAAAACTCGTTCGAGACGTTGTAGTGGTACTCGACCGCCGCTCTATCGCGCGCGCGAGAGTGGAGCCTGCCGCGAAGCCGTGCCGGCTCGCGCGCCGCTTTCACGTTCGGCGATTGCGCGGACCCTTTCAATCCGATCGCGAGTTGGACGATTCGCGACAGCTCGCGCGCCGAACGGACGGCGCGCGCATCTTCCAGACTCCCGATCGCGCTCTCCAGATCGCCGTCGACGCGGATGTCTCCGCGCACAAACGCTTCGCCCGCGCGCACATCCGACGCGGCGATGAGGATATCGCGCAAGACGGAGAGATCGCTCAGGATCAGACTAGCGCGCGGCGACGATCCGCCGTAAAGCATGCTTCCATCCGCGAGGCTGACGTTGGGCGCGTTCTCGATGCCGCAGAAAAGGATGCTCAGCAGTTCGGACGCGGCGTCGATGCCATCGGACGTCGAGGTCCGGCGCGGGTTGTGTGCGGCTGAATCGTGGTATCGTGCTACATGCGCCATAGGGTGCCTCATCGTGCTTCTCGGGTGTCGCCGAGACTTGCGCAACGAGGTGGGCCCGACCCTCTCTCCCTGGACCTAACTCACCGGTATGTCTACGGTTCCTTGCCGTCGTCCGTCAGGGTCGGAAGGCTCAACGCCGGCAGCGGACCGCTCAAGGGCTGAGGCGCGCTGCGTACGATGCCGGCGATCATATCGCTCCACGCGAGGCCGAGCGACGGCTGGAGCGTTCCCACGATATGCGTACCGGCCGGCTCTTGCCGGAATTCGACCGGAATTCCGGACGCGTCGAGATATGCTGCGGTGAGCTCTCCGTAGCGCGCCGGGATGCTGTCATCGAGCTTTCCATTGATGACGTAGACGGGCATATTTTGGAAGTGCCAGAGCACGTCCGCGACGTCGCCGTTCACGAGCGATCCGGAAATGCACATGATGCCGGCCCAACGGCTCGCGTGGATAGGCCCCACGATGAAGACCGAAAACCCGCCCATCGAATACCCTGCGAGAAATATCTTGCGCGGATCAGGATGGAAAGCCGCGACCGCGAGATCGCGAGCTTGATACACTTCTTCCGCTGCGGGCGGCGCAAAATCGTAATTGCCTCGTCCATACGGCGCGACGATGATCGTCTGCGTGCTGTCGGCCAGCGCCTTGAATACGGATCCGCCGAGGATCTGCGATTCGGTCTGCGGCCGGCCGTGGAGAAGAACGACGAGAGCGGGATGCGGACCGGGCGATGGCGGCACGTAGATCGCCATCGGCTGATACGTCCCGTCAAATTTCGAGACCATGACGCGCTCGACGAGCCCGTGAGCCGATTCGAGCGGAAGCGGTTTGCCGGATAACGCCTGACTCAGGAAGTCGGTATCCAGCTGTGCCACATTCGCGATCCGCCGATACCAATCGGCCGGCGGATACCCATCGGGGCGAGAGTCGGTGGTGAGGGCGGTATAGTCGTCGTCGAATCGCTGGCTCAGGTCTGCCGCGCCATTGAGGCCGACGGCGCGAGTCAGCTGATCGAAGTGGCTTTGCAGCAGCGCGCGCGATTGCTGAACCTCGACGATCGCTGCCTGCTGATCCGACGGCGCGAAGCCGCGATCATCGCTCGCAGCAGGTGCTGGCGTTGACGACTCCCCGGATGCCGCCGCGAAAGACGAGAGCAGCACGATCATCGCCGTCAACGAAAATGTGCGCATGGCCGTGATGAGATTGGACGCCGCAGAATTCGACATACGGAGGCATTCAATCCGCAAGTCGGTCCCTCCCGGATTTTGCCTGCCCAAAGGGGGGAACTGCCGTGGGCTCCAAGTGCGCGGCGGGACGAAATACGCGGACTATTAATGTTTCGCTTAGATAGCCGGACGGAGGAATCAGTACAGATGACTCGAGTTTCACTTTTTGCCGTTAGCGCGTGTTTTACGCTTATGCTCGCCGGATGTTCTTCGGGCGGCAGCGGCGGCGCTCAAAGCCAATCAGCCGGGAGCGCATCCGGCGCGATGCTCGCCGCGAGCGGCACCGAAGTGGATGGTGCATTGCAACAAGAATTGAGTTCCAATAAGAGCAAGGTCGGCGATACCTTTTCGCTGCTCGAACGCGACACGTTCTTCCATAAGAATCCGCAGCTGAACCAGGCACGTATCGACGGGCACGTGACGAACGTTTCGCCCGCCAGCCCACTGCACAATGCGACGATGACCGTCGTCTTCGATGATGTACGATTGAGCGACGGCACGACGATGCCGCTACGTGCGACCATCATCTCGCTGGGAGATTTTGAACCGAAGAGCCACATGCTTCGCAATGCTGGTATCGTCATCGGTTCAGCAGTCGTCGGTCACATGGTCGCAAAGCACACGGGAAATAAAATGGGAACGCTTGCCGGAGCCGCGGCAGGAGTTGCGCTCGCGTCGTCACTGAAGTCGAATATCGTGATCAAGCCCGGCGCAATCATCCGCCTGAGGCTGACGGAAGATCTGATGCGTTCCCCAGCGCCGGCGTCGACGTAGTTCCCGGCCTCGCGAACGTAGGGCGGGGCCGACGAGTGTCGGCCCCTTCAACCGGCTAGCGCGCGCCGACGAGCGTCGGCCCGTTCGCCGGTCCGCTCATTGGATCGCGATTACCGCCGTTTCGGCTGCGACCGACCCCGGCGGAGGGCTGCCGTTCACAAAAACGGTGCCGCCGTCCAGAACGCCGCCGCCGCGCAGCGTCAGCGTGTGGCTGTAGGTGCCCGGCCAAGGAAAAGTCTTCGAACCGGCGCGGTTCGAATTGACGACGATCGCACACCGGCCGACGCTCACGCCGAGCAAGTAGCACGAATTGTATTGGCGGCCGTATGTGCCGCCGGGTTGGAGCAGGGCGCTGATGTCGGTCGGTTCTCCGACGACAGGATCCAACGGTACGAACTCGACTTCCGGATCGATGTCGAAGCCCGTCGGGGTGGGAAACTTCTCAGAAACGATCGTTGTGGCCGGATCGTATGTGAGCAGGATTGACGCGTCCATGTACAATCGCAACGGAATCGCTTGCGCGGCAGGTGTCAGGTTCAACCCTCGACATGAGAACAATTTCTGGGCAGCGACCATTTGCAGCTCCGTGTTCTCCATGGCAGCCCAAACCTTCTCGTGCGGTTTTGCGTCGCTGCCCGCGCTGGAATAACACCCTTCCATAAATCCGCCCACGCTCGTCTTGTTCAAGCCGATCGAGGGACTCGATGACCAGTGGCCTTCGTCGTCGGCGAGGGCTCCCAGCCCATTGTAGATGATCGTCCGATTCAGTGCGCGATCCATCGCGTTTGTTGCTGCCGTCCAATCGTCTTGCTTGAAGTTGCATGGCAAGGCGCTCGTGACGCCGACCACGATATCTGCAGAATCCTCGTACACCGCATCGAATTGACCGCCGACGCCGTCGACCCAATTTTTCCAGAGTTCGGCGAGCTTCGTCGAGTGAGGATCCATGAGATATCTACCGGGTTTCAGCGGAAACGTGATCCGGTGACCGGCACAATCGTGGGCAAAGGTGGACTCTACGTCCGAATAGAGCGGATCGCCCGGTGCGACGCGATTGGGGTCGGTGTAAAATTCTGTCTTGACTCCAAGGCTGTGAAGTATGACGGACTGCGCGACCGTCGCCGTGGCCCACGTGAGCCATGGCGCCATTTTTGACCACGCCCCGTGAGGCGCGCCGTCTGCGGCGTATAGTTCCGTCAATTGGTGCGGTTGAACGGCAAGGGCGTGCTCGGCCGGAACGGGGACCACGCTGTTCATCGCACTGTTTGCGGGCGCTGTCGGGGGAAGCGGCAGCGCGCCGTTGGAATGCGCGCAGCCGACGAGCAACGCAGTTACGGATGCGATCCCAAGCACGCGCGCCGAATGTCGCACATGCGCGAACGCATGAGTCATTCTCATGATCGATAGTCTTTCCGTCGCCTGCGAGGTTAGCTGACGGGTTAGCGCGGAAAGTGCGCTTCGCTTGCTACGAGCACGCGATTCACCCCTACGTTGGTTCCCCCGCTCCGCGGGCTCGGATTCGGCGCCCTTGCCCGGCTTGAACCTCGCATGGTTTGACTCCGTCTCCACGAACTTCCCTCGCTTTTGCCATTGCTTGCCCGGCAGGAGTGCTCGCGGCGAGAATCGACGCACCGCGATACCGCTGCAGCCGACCGGAGAGGCAAGAACTGCTCACGGCACAAAATACGCGCGGATGAAGGCCGTTGTCGGCGCGAAGATCCTCGTCATCGACGACGAGAAGCGCATCCGGGAGATGCTGCAGATCGGTCTGGAACGGCAGGGATTCTCGGTCCGCTGTCTTCCCGATGGCCGGTCGCTCGCCGCGGCCATAGACGAGTGGCATCCCGACGCCGTTCTCCTCGACGTGATGCTGCCGTATGCCGACGGCTTCACGTTGCTGCCGCAGATCAGGCGCAGAACGCACGCACCGATCATCATGTTGACGGCAAAGGGTGACGTAGACGACCGCGTGACGGGTCTCGAACTCGGCGCGGACGACTATCTGCCGAAACCGTTCGCGTTGAACGAACTTGTCGCGCGTCTCAACGCGGCACTACGCAGGCCGGCGCTTGCGGCCGAAGAGCGCTTCGCCTTTGCCGACCTTGTGATAAATCTCGGAACTCACGAGGTGCGGCGCGGCGACACGATCGTGAGTTTGACGCCGCGCGAATATTCGCTTCTGGTCGCGCTCGCGCGCGAACCCCGCCGCGTGTTCAGCAAAGAACAACTGTTGAACGCCGCATGGGGGCATGATTTCGACGGCGATATCGGCGTGGTCGAGACGTACGTCTCGTATTTGCGCGCTAAGATCGACGCAGGTTTCGAAGTGAAATTGATCCACACCATCCGCGGTGCCGGTTACTCGCTTCGGACGGGCTGATCTCTTGGGCGTCGCTTTCCCCGGGCGGAGGATGAGAATGTACCTCGGAGCGCTGGTTCTCACGCTTGCGATCGCAAATCCGCCGGTTGCGCGCGCTATGCCTCTCGCGACCGCCGCCGACATCAGATCGCTCATAAGCCGGCGGATCGACCAGAGCCCGGGTGTCGGCGTGATCGTCGGGGTCATCGACCACCACACAACGAGGATATACAAGGCGGGCGAAACGGGCAACCAGTCCTTGCTCGGCGAGCATACGCTGTTCGAAATCGGGTCGGTCTCTAAGACGTTTACCGCGACGATCCTTGCGTCGATGGTGCTCGACGGGAGCGTGAAACTCGACGATCCTGTTGCGAAATATCTTCCGGCTACCGTCCGCGTCCCATCGCGCAACGGCAAGCAGATCACGCTGCTCGATCTTGCGACGCAACATTCCGGCCTGCCGCGGTTGCCGTCGAACATGGATTTCGCCGATCCAAGCGACCCATATGCCGATTACACGCTCGCGGATATGTACAGATTCCTCGAGGGATATTCGCTTCCGCGCGACCCCGGACAGAGCTTCGAGTATTCCAATCTTGGCGTGGGCTTGCTCGGCGACGCGCTTGCGGCGCGCGCAGGCGTGACGTACAGCGTTCTTCTTCAGAAGAGAGTGCTTGCGCCGCTTGGCATGACGGACACCGCAATCGCGTTGAGCGCGGACCAGCGAGCGCGATTTGCGGTTGGGCACGACGGTGACGGGCAAGCGGTGAAACCATGGACCTTCCAAGCGCTCGCACCGGCGGGCGCAATCCGTTCCACCATCGCCGACATGCTGAAGTATGTCCGCTGCAACATGGGCCAAGGCCCGCTGGCTCGCGTGTGCGAGTTCGCGCAGCGCCCGCGATCCACGTTTCCAGGCAATCAGATCGGTCTCGTCTGGTGGACCGGTGATGTCACGCCGATCATCCACCACGGCGGCGATACGGCCGGCTTCCATGCATCCGTCGCAGTTTCTCCGGACCGCGAAATCGGCGTCGTGGCTCTGACGAACGGCGGTCTGCCGGTGGACGATCTCGCCGTTCACGTCATCGACGCCGCGCTTCCGGTCGCGCAATGGCCGAAGCTCGCGCAGCTCGACACGTCGACGCTGCAATCATATGTCGGGCGCTATGACCTCAAAGAAGCGGGCGGTCTGCTCAGCGTGACGCGCAGCGGCGATCGGCTCTTCGCGCGCTTGACCGGACAAGAGCCTGCTGCGATCTACCCCTCGGCGAAGGATGTGTTCCACTATCGCGTCGTCGACGCAGAGCTGGATTTCTCTCGCGATGCCGCCGGCGACGTCTCATCGGTCGTCTTGCAACAAGACGGCCGCGAGATCCGCGGCACGAAACTCAGCGCTTCAGCCGCAGACCCCACGACCGCTCCCACGACGGCACAGCCTTCGACCGCTTCGCCGTCGCCCACGCCCGCGTCAGCGGGCGCGTCGTCAGCGATCGACCTCGGTGAGTATGTAGGAGACTATGTCGCAAGCCAGGGTGCGATCTTCACGATCAGCCGCAGCGGCGATCAGTTATCTGTTCAGCTCACCGGCCAGCCGGCCATACCGATCTACCCTTCGGCGAAGGACGTGTTCAACGCGCGAATCGTCGTCGCGCAGATCGTCTTCAAACGCGACGCGCAGGGCAAGATCAATGCACTCGAACTGCACCAGAATGGTGTCGTCGTGCAAGCGGCTCGATCCGTCGGTCCGCTGCCGCAGCCTTCTTATCCGCCGATCGTCAAGCTCGATGATGCGACGATGAACGGATACCTCGGAACGTACGTCGCGAGCCCTGGGGCGGCGTTTACCGTCTCTCGCACGGCCGACCAGTTGCTCGTGCAGCTGACCGGACAGCCGTCATGGCCGGTTTACGCTTCGGCGAAGGACGAATTCTTCTATAAAGTAGTCGCAGCGCAGATCTCGTTCGTGCGCGACGCAAGCGGGAAGGTCACCGGCTTGGTCTTGCATCAGAACGGACGTGACATTCCGGCTACGAAGATGTAGGGCGGAACTTCATGGTCCGCCCGTCGAGGCGGGTGTGAACGACGCGGGAAGCTTGACGACGACGCGAACGCCGCGGCCGGGTGCGGTATCCATCTCGACGCCGCCGCCGGCTCGATCCGCGATGCGCTTCACGATCGCAAGACCGAGCCCCGATCCTGGAATGTTGCCTCTGTTATCGCCGCGAGAAAAGCGATCGAACGCACGCACCCGTAACGCGGGATCCATGCCGGGACCGTCGTCGGACACTTCGACTTCGACGTAGCCGTTGATCCTGCGCACCGCCGCTCGCGTGGTCGAGCCGGGCGCGTACTTGATCGCGTTGTCGAGCAGGTTGCCGATCAATTCGCGAACTTCATTCGGCGTCGACTGCGCGCGGGCGTCGCCGGCAGCCGAGAATTCGAGCTTTGATTGGCCCGCCAGCGTGCGAAACGATTCGACGACTTCACGTGCGATCGCCGCGATGTCGACTTCTTCACGATTCTCGGGCGCGACGGAATCAAGTCGCGCGAGCAAGAGCAGTTTGCCGATCAGCGCGCGCATGCGTTCGCCTTCGATCGACATCGACTCCAAGATTCGCTGTGCGAGCGCTTCCTCGCGCACCGCCCCTTGGCGAAGCACATCGAGGAAACCCATGACGACCGTGAGCGGCGTCCGCAACTCGTGGCCGGCCTCGGCGACGAACTGGCGCATGTTGTTCTCGGCATCGGTTTGCCGTTTGAGGGCTCCGGTCACCTGATCGGCGGCCGCATTGTAAGCCGAAACAACGCCTTGATCTTTCTGTTCGGCATCGACGAGCTCTATGCGCGCGTAGTCGCCTTTGGTCCAGCGCAGCAGCGCGCCCTCGACGGTTGCCATGGGTCCGAGCTGTCGCCGTACGACGCGGCCCAGCACAAACCAGGCAAGGACCGCACCGATGATGAGCAGAGCCGTCATTGCGATCAGGTAGCCGCGCAGAGCGGCGACCGCGAGCGACGATTGGAGCTGGAGCACGGCGAAGCCGCCGGGGAAGTGCACGGCTGTCGACGTGACCGGCAGTACGGAGCCCGGAGCCGCCTCGAGCAGGGGAGCGCTCATGAACATCCCGCCGCGCACCGCGAACGCCTGATCCGGCGGAGGCGGGAGTCCTTGCGGCGGCTTTGGACTTGGGCCGACGTGGAAGTTGAACGACTGAACGCCGGTGCGCATGACGATCGCGTGAGACTCAGCCATCGACGGCGCCGAAGCGTCGCCCGAAATCCGTCGGCCCGAATCGTCGAAGATGCTCACCGCCACGTCTGGCCGGGGCGGAAGTTGGCCGAGCTTTGGCAACAGTTCCTTATCCTGCGCGCCGCCTGCGCGAAGGTCCATGGCCGAACGGAAGATGTCGCCGGCCGCGCCCGTGAGCGCGGCGTCATCCAACCGGCTGCCTACGACCGCAGCATTGAGGAAATACGCCGACAATAATGCGGCCGCGAGTGCCCAGACGATGAAGAATGCACACTGAAGGCGAGTTAGTCTCGTTGCGATCGGGTTCATGCCGCTGAACGATTCATGGCCGACGCATGCTTGGATAAAGGCCCGAAGCAGCCTGCACAAACGAGGCCGGCCGATTCGGCCGGCCTCGTGCTGCAGCGCTGCCGCAGAACATCACGCATCGGGCTGAGGAGCGATTCCTAATGCGTGACCGTCTTGTCGATGAACACGCGATGCATTTCCATCATCGGGCCCGCGGATCCGAGCATCAGTAACGCGTGGCCGGCATCGAGCGTGCGTGGACCGTCGCCAAACACTCGGTTCTGCACCCTCACCGCTCCGGAGGCGCCGTTCGCGCCTTGCGGCGGAGCAGGCATCGGCGGCATGTGCGCGCGCATCAGGGCATCCATCTGTTGATGGAATTGCGTCGCGATGCGTAAAATCGACTGCGTCTCCTGCGCGCTCAACGCAGCATCGATTTGCCTGGCGGCCGCATCATAATCCGGATCAGCGGACAGCGCGAGATTGCCGATCGTCTGCGCGAGCATCGTTCGGTGCTGCGCGCTGAGTGACTGAAGGAGCGCGGTTCGCATGCCGACGGTGAGCTGGTGGACTTGAGCGTGCATCTGCGCCATGTCCGGCGGGGGGCCGTTGAAACCTCCACCCATGATCATCTGGGGACCGCACGGAGCGGGCGGCTCGGCTGCCATCGCCCCAAGGGGAAGCGCGGAAATTGCAATCGCGAGCATTGCCGTGTTCAGTCTGTTCATGAGTGAACACTACTGCGCACGCCTTAGATTGTGCTGAGAACGACGTGTATCGGGGCTTACACTCAGGCTCTCTCGTCGGGCCGCGCGGTGTCGTCCGGCTGCGATTCTTGAGTTGGCGCCGAGGGCGGGGCCGGCGGAGGGAGAATGTACCCGTACTGATAGTCGCTTGCATAGTCACAATAGAACATGGCTGGAAAATACCCAATTTTTACGCCGTTAACCAACGGCCGAGTACAGCATATCGGCAGCGCGCGGCTCAGCGTCCTCACAGCCGCCTTCGCAGCCGCGCTCGCGTTTGGGTCTCTTTGCGGATGTGCAGAACAAGCGGCTAACGATATCCGGCACCGCACTGCACCGTTCACTTCTACGCGGGATCAGGCCATCAATGCGGTGGTCACCTCGCGACGAATCTTGCCGGCTGCTTCCCTCGGTCAACTGCAGATGTGCTACGCAGACGTCCAGTCGAAAGCAAATGCGTATGCCGGGTTTCTCGTCGCGCTCGTGTCGGACGGAACGTACGACGACGCAGCCAACGTCACGCTGTCGCAGCAGATGGGCGCCGCGATCGGCGCGTTTGATGATTGCGAATTGAAATTGCAGCGCGCCGACGCCACGCTTGCGCCGTCCACAAACGCCGCAGGGGCGGTCACGCAGCCTTCATCGCTCCCGGTGCTCTCCGCCGACTGGGTTCCTGCGTTTTCGGCGTCGGTTTCCGGCTACTGGCGACGTGACCAAAAGCAGATCCGTACGCTCTCGGCGGCCGAGAAAAGCGACCTGATCAAGAACCTCAACGCCGCGTTGATGTTTCCCGACTTCGATCAGATACAGTCCTGAAGAAGATTCATTTCTGAAGGGGCAGTTCTGAAGGGGCCGACGTCAGTCGGCCCGCGTGAAGGTCCTGAAGGGGCCGACGTCAGTCGGCCCGCGTGAAAGTCCTGAAGGGGCCGACGTCAGTCGGCCCGCGTGAAAGTCCTGAAGGGGCCGACGTCAGTCGGCCCGCGCGAAAGTCCTGAAGGGGCCGACTGACGTCGGCCCCTTCATCTCAGAGCGATTCGCGGATGTCGAAGATTCGATTAAGCCCCGTCATGTCGAAGATCTTGGCGAGCTGACGATTTAGCCCGACGAGCGCGATCGTTCCGTGGTGTTCGTGTGCCCGCTTGAACGCGGCCACGAGGACACCGAGTCCGGTTGAGTCCATATACGCAACGCGGCTGAGATCGACGACGACCGAATAATTGCCTTGATCCAGTTCGCGAGTGAGCGCGGCCTTCAATGGGCGGGCAGAAAACACGTCGACTTCGCCGGATACTTCGATGACGCGAGCGTTGAGGCGCTTAGACGCGCGCACGCGCACCTCAAACCGATCTTGTTCCTCGCGAGCACGATCTAACATATAGTTCGCTAGGTTGTTCCCAGAATCATATCCGTCCAAACAACGGGCCTTTGAGCTCTAACGCGTGTTTGAGTCCTGGTTCGTCTGGGCACACGGCTACCGCACTTGCTTACGTCAGGAGGCATCAAATCATGGGCATACTTGCATGGATCGTCGTCGGGATCATAGCCGGCTTCTTGGCGAAGTCCGTGGTTCCCGGTGAAGGCCCGGGGGGAGTGCTAGGCGACATGGTCGTCGGAATCGTCGGAGCACTCATCGGCGGCTGGCTTTTCACTTCCTTTGGAAGCGCCGGCGTGACCGGGTTCAGCTTGTGGAGCGTCCTTGTCGCATTCGTCGGTGGCGTCGTGCTCTTATTGATCATGCGCGCACTAACGGGAGGAATGCGATCTACGGTCTGAAGTCGCGCTTCCCCAAGAGGCGCTTCAGCGCGAGGAGCCGGTCGTTTGACCGGTTTTTCGCGTATTATGAGAAGCGATGAAAGGACTCGCGGCGCTACGGCGCTACCTCGTCAAGCTTGGGCCGGGCTTGATCACGGGCGCGGCCGACGACGACCCGTCCGGAATCTCGACGTATTCGGTCGCCGGCGCCACAACCGGTCTGAGCATGCTCTGGCTGGCTATTCTCACGACGCCCATGATGGCGGTCGTGCAAGGCATGTGCGCGCGCATCTCGATGGTGAGCGGCCAAGGCTTGGCGGCGGTTCTTCGCAGCCGGATCCATCCGGCTCTGCTCTACGTCGTCGCGGCGATGGTCGTCATCGCCAATACGTTCAACGTCGGCGCTGACATCGCGGGCATGGCGGCGTCCGCTAACATGGTGACCGGAATCGCAGTCCTCGTCTGGGTCATCGTCTTCGGCTTAGCTTTGATCGTCATCCAAGTCTATCTCTCGTATAACGTTTTCGTCAGCGTCATCAAATGGCTCTGTCTCGCTCTGTTCGCGTACGTGATCACCGCATTCGTCGTGCATCCCGATTGGCGTCATGTCCTTGCGAGCGCTGTGGTTCCGCACGTCTCCTTGACATCGGCCTGGATCACGACACTCGTCGCGGTTTTGGGGACGACGATCTCACCGTACCTTTTCTTCTGGCAGTCGGCTCTGATGGTAGAAGAAGAAAAAGCGGCCGGGCGCAAGACGGTCGCGGAACGCCGGGGCGCGACGAAGACGGAGGTCGCTGACGCCCATACCGACGTCAACACAGGGATGCTGGCCTCGAATTTGGTGATGTTCTTCATCATCGTCACCACCGCCAGCACTTTGGGCGCGAGCGGAAGCCACCATATCGAATCCGCCCAACAGGCGGCCGAAGCGCTGCGTCCGCTTGCCGGCAAGTTCGCGTATCTGCTCTTCACGCTCGGTATGGTCGGGACGGGAATGCTCGCGGTGCCTTCGCTCGTCGGCTCGTCGGCCTATCTGATCTGCGACGTCTTTCGGCTTCGCCACGGAATGGACGAAAAACCGCACCGCGTCCCCGCATTCTATGGCATTATCGTTGGCGGCATCGTCGCGGGCGTCTTGATGAATTTGATGCGAGTGAACCCGATCAGCGCGCTCTACTGGTCGGCCGTCGCAAACGGTCTCGCCGCGGTGCCGCTCGTCATCCTGGTCACGATCTTATCCAACGACGCGAAAATCGTAGGCAAGTGGCGCAATTCCCCGCTCGCGAACGTCTGGGCTTGTCTCGCGATCGTCACGATGACCGGCGCGGCGATCGGGATGTTCATTCCGTGGGGCAAGTGATCGGTGGATAACGGTGCGGACCGTCATCCTTGCTGCAGTCCATCGTGACTTTCGTGCCCTTCGGCGACATATCGAGCGATACGCGATCCATGAGACTGCGCATCAAGAAGAGCCCAAGGCCGCCGATGCGGTCGGGTTCTCGCGCGAGCTGAGGCAGCGTCTCGGCACCCGGATCGGCAACCGTCACGGTGATCATATCGCCGCGTCCGCGCGCTTCGACGCAGTACCAGCTGTCGGAGGCGGCAGCGTGCATGACAGCATTAGCACAAGCCTCGCCGACGGCGAGGCCGATGTCGAACGTCCGCTCTTCTGAAAAGCCGCGACGGCGCGCGAACCGCACCACCCGGTCGCGCGCTACCGAGACCGTCGCGGGGATGCGCGGCAATCGAAGCGATACTTTACAGGATTTCTTTCGGATCAGGTACTGGTGCTCCCGTCTGCTAAGCGGCTCGACGTCCGCTCAACAGATTGACGATGACGAGGATGACTGCCACGATTAGCAAGATGTGGATAGCAAAGCCGCTTACGTGCAAAGCAACGAACGAGATCAGCCAGATGATGAACAAAATGACGATGATCGCCCAAAGAAGTCCAGCCATGTTATGAGATCCCTACACTTTCTTATCATTGCTCGTACCCTTCCGCCGCCGCGTGAAACGACGCGGCAAGCGAGCGGCCGCCGCGTCTTCGATGAAACGACCGTGAGAATTGTCTTGCCGGCTTAGGCGTCGCGTTTCAGCAAATGCTCTTAGCGGTACGTTATCCGTTATCGAGTCACTTCAAATTCGCAATAGGGTGCGATATTAGGAGATGCAAAGACGTGAACGGACCACGAACGATTATATGGCTTTCTGCGGCGGCCGCGTTAGCGCTCACAGGCTGCAGCAACTTATCCAACGTGATCGGCGGTCTCGGGGGCGGTAAGGGGAATGCGCGGCTGGTCGTCGCCTCGCTCACCACGCCGCAAACGAACATCTCGTTGACGGCCGACGGCGGCACGATCAATTCGGGGCTCAGCGCGACAACGCCCATCGGCACGTATGCGCAGGTAGGAGCCGGCCAAGAGACCTTTGCGATCAACACCGGTGCTGGTACGGGCAACCTCGTCCCGCCGATCAACGTCAGCGTCGCCGCGTCGACGAACTATTCCATCGTTCTTGAAGGCGAGCCCGGCTCCGCCGACTACATGGCTTTCGGTTTTCAGGACACGAACGCTCTGAATAACGCCGCGACGGTTCGTTTCAAGGTGAACAACGCTGCGCCGAACCTCGCGAGCGCGGTCGATGTCTACGTCTGGCTTTCCACCAACGCGATTCCGTCGACGCCGACCGTGGCGAACCTGGGTCTCAATCAAGATTCAGGCAGCGTGGCCGGTGCGCCAGGCAACGCATATATCCCGCAGCAAGGCAGCTCGACGATTCTGCCGGCCGGCGTGTATGATGTCGCCATCGTTCCAGCGGGCACGGTGCCGAACGGTTCGACCGATCTCTTCGACGGATCGACATCGTTCGCGTTGAACACATCGTACTCACTCACCCTCGCGGACATCAACGCGACGCAGAACAACATCGACGTGCTCGTCTCGATCGACGAACCGTTCCAGACACAGAATCAATCGATTCACCGGCAGCGCATCTTGCGGCGCTAAAGCCGCCAAACAGGGAGCGCATGGGCCTGCACGGCCCATGCGCCATTCACGGCTTGATGGTTGCTTGCACTTTGCGCGCGATGATCAGGCTTTCGTCCGATTGGATGACGTGCACGGTGACGCGGCTCTCGGCGCTCGAAACCACGCGCTCACCAGCCGCGTTTTTGGCTGGATCGAGACACGCGCCGACATAGCTGAGGCGGTGAGCGACACGCCCTCGGATCTCGGCCGAGCGTTCGCCGATGCCGCCGGTGAAGACGAGCGTATCCAAGCCGCCCAGAACGGCGATCATAGAACCGGCGTGTTTGACGATCTGATAGACGAAGAGTTCGATCGCATCCCTGGCGTGGACATCGACGGTTTCGCGCTCTAGAAGCGTTTTGAGATCCCCGCCGTGCTGCGACACGCCGGCAAGACCGGACCGCTCACTGAACAACTCCACGAGGTCCGACGCGGTGCTGCCGTTCGACAAGAGATAGAGCAGGATTCCCGGATCGAGGTCGCCGGGCCGCGTGCCCATCATCAACCCGCCGAGCGGGCTGAATCCCATCGTCGTATCTATCGGCTGACCGTCGCGAACGGCGGCGAGACTCGCGCCCGAACCAAGATGAGCGATGAGTACGCGCCCCTCAGCAAGCGGCCCAAGCGTCGAAATCACATACTCGTACGATATGCCGTGGTAGCCGTAGCGCCGTACCAATGGCCCGACGGACCGAGGAAGAGGCAGACGCTTCGCGACGTTCGGCATTCGGCGATGAAATTCGGTATCGAAACAAAGAACGTGCTTGGCTCGCGGGTAGCGCGACATCGCGGCGCGCACGAGGTCGATCTGCGTACGGAGATGCATCGGGTCGAACGGCACGAATCGTTCGAGGTCCGCCAACACGTGGGCCGCCGCATGCGTCGGCGCGACGTGGTCGGGACCACCGAACACGATCCGATGTCCGATAGCGTCGATCTCCGAGCTGCTTTCCCGGGCGACGGCTTCGAATGCGCGATCCAATGCTGCGAGCGGCTCTAAAGGAACCGGCGGCTCTAGGACACGGCGGTTGCCGTCGGCTCGTTCGTACCAAAACAGCGAATTCGTTGGGCCTAGGTTTTCCGCGGCGCCGCGCATGAAGAAGCGACCGACCGCGTCGGACGTCGCATAGAGAGCAAATTTTAGCGAAGACGATCCGCCGTCTAGGGCGAGTATCCTCAAGTAACCTCGGGTCTGCGATTGCTCAGCGCCAAGACGCGACTTCCGGCATGTCGATGCCGTTGTCTGCGATGTACTTGTGATGCGCTTCGAGTCTTTCTGTGAAGAATTCGAAAGCTTCTTGCGAGCCTTCTGCGGCGAGATTCGTCCGGCGCAAGGCTTCCAGAGCGAGATGGAACCGCGACATCCGATTGAGGACAAGCATATCGAATGGCGTGGTGGTGGCCCCCTCCTCGATGTACCCTCGGACGTGAAAGCGCTGTGCGTTTTCGCGCCCGTGCACGAGTTCGTGGATCACGCGCGGGTACCCATGAAACGCGAAGACGACCGGCTCGGCCGAGCCGAACGTTCGCGCAAAATCAGCGAACTCCAGGCCGTGGGGATGCGTCGCGCGCGGCGTAAGCGCAAAAAGATCCATGACGATGACGACCCGGGTGCAAAGCGACGGCACGTGCTTCTTCAAAAGCGCGGCCGCCGCGATCGTCTCCTCGGCGGGCACGTCTCCGGCCGCAGCCAATATGACGTCGGGCGAGGAACCGGCAGCGGATTCGGTGCCCGCCCATTCCCACACCGATGCACCGGCGGCAAAATTCCGTCTCGCATCGTCGATCGCAAGCCATTGCGGCGCTTGATGCTTCGACGCGATGATGAGGTTGATCTCGTTCTTGCTCTGCAGGCAGTGTTCGCCCACGACGAGGAGGCTGTTCGCATCCGGCGGGAAGTAGATGCGGACGATTCCGCCTTTCTTGCTGATGAGGTTATCTATCGATCCAGGCCCTTGATGCGAATAGCCGTTGTGTTCTTGACGCCAAGCGTGCGACGTCAGCAGGATATTGAGCGACGGCACGGGCAGCCGCCACTCGACTTCCCGCGACGACTTGAGCCATTTCGCGTGCTGCGCGATCATCGAGTCCACGATGGGGGCGAAACCCTCGTAGCACGCGTGCATCCCGTACCTGCCGCTCAGCGCGTAGCCCTCGAGCAGGCCTTCGCAGACGTGCTCGCTCAGGATCTCGATCACGCGGCCGTCTCGAGCGAAGTGCTCGTCTTCGGTCGTGAGGGGAAGCATGAACGCGCGCTCGGTGGCCGCGAACACCGGGTCTAGCCGATTCGATGTGGTCTCGTCGGGGCTGAACAGACGAAAGTTCGCCGCTGCCGCATTCTTGAGGAATACTTCACGCAGATATCCGCCCAGCACGCGCGTGGATTCGGCCGACGCGCAGCCGGGCTCGCCGATCTGAATCGCGTTTGCATCGACGTCGGGAAGGGTCAACGGGGGCGGCACCGGCCCCGTGACAATCGGATGCATACCGAGCCGGGCGGCCCCACTTGGACAAGCCCGGGTCACCGCGTGCGAAGGTGTGCCATCGGCATCGAAAAGCGTATCCGGGTCATAACTGCGGAGCCAATTCTCCAGCAGCGCGAGATGCTCGGGATTGTGCGCTGGATCGGCGATGGGCAGTTGGTGTGCGCGCGACGTGCCTTCGACTTGCTTGCCGTCCACAACGCGCGGTCCGGTCCAACCCTTCGGCGTGCGCAGCACGATCGCGGGCCAGCACGAACGTTCCGGCAGCTGCCCCGCACGAGCGGCTTCGCGTATCGCGGCGATTTGTCCGAACGCCCAATCCAGCGCGGCATCCATCATCACATGCGCGTTCATCTCGGTGCGCGGTTCGACGACCCGGATCTCGTAACCGCAGCCATGCAGATACTCGTGCAGCTGAAGGCCGCTGACCCTACCGAAGATCGTCGGGCCAGAAAGCTTGTACCCGTTGAGATGAAGAATCGGAAGCACAGTGCCCGATGTCGCCGGATTGACGAACCGATGCGCCTGCCACGACGCCGCAAGCGGTCCGGTTTCGGCCTCTCCGTCGCCGATCACACAGACCGCGGTCATATCCGGGTTGTCCAACACCGCGCCGAATGCGTGCGCGAGACAGTACCCCAGTTCGCCGCCTTCATGGATCGACCCAGGAATGGCCGGTCCCACGTGGCTCGGCAGTCCGCTCGGATGCGAAAACGCTCGGGCGAGATTCCGCAATCCCGCCTCGGTACGCACATATTGCGGATAGTAATCGCCAAGAGTGCCGTCGAGAAAGAGATTCGCGTTCACCGCCGGCGCGCCGTGGCCGGGTCCTATGATCGGCAAGATCGACTGATTCGGGTCCCGTGCCATCCGATTGAGATGCGCCCAGATGAGATTGATCCCGGGCTGAGTGCCCCAATGCCCAAGCAGCCGCGGCTTGATGTGCGCCTTGGTCAGGGGCGCGCGCAGCAGCACATTGTCCTGCAGATACAATTGCACGGCGCCGATGTAGTTCGCGGCGCGGAAGTACGCCGATGCGTCGAACGTGCCGCTCTCTCGCCGGACCCTCTCCGCGCCGGCTGCGATCACGATGCTTTCGCCGCGAACGCGAGCCTATGCGAGCGTTCCATGTCCTCGGCGATGCTATCCAAAAGCCGCCGCGCGGTATCCCGTGCGACTTTATTTCCCACAATCGCGTCGAAGATCGAACCCAGTTTTCCAAGCGGGGGTTCGTACATACCTTCGAGCGTCATACAGCACATGGAATGGTTTTCATCCGCCGAGATGACGATGCTCCCTGAAAACGTCGGGACCGGGCTACCATCCACGGGATGCCATTCCAGTTCCGTCCGGTCGACGAGGTGGCCGGGATCGGCGACCTCTCGAAACGTGACTTGGACCGTTTTCTTCATCTCGATCTGGCCAGGAATGGGCGTGCGCAACTCGATACCGGACGACAGCGAAAGCTGACCTGCTTGATGCGCGCGTATGAACTCTTCGAAGTACCTTGGTGCTCTACTGAACGGGACGTTGACGTATAGCCGCTCGTGAATCTCCGCCATGACCTTGACCTCCGCCGTAAGACCCCTTGATGCGGCTAAGTTTACGCGGGGCATTGGTAGATTCGGCGAAGGGGGTGTGAATCTTGAGCGCTAGAGGCAGTCCTTGCAGCGGTCGCATCGCGCTGCATGTTCGGTCGAAGGCTGGACGGGAATCCCCGGCAGACGAACCACGAATGTGGTCCCCGACGTTGTCGACCGGAAGTCTATCGTCCCGCCGTGAGCCTCCACTCCGGTCTTCACCACCGACAATCCGAGTCCGGAACCGCCGTCGTCGCCCGCAGCCGAGCCTCGAAACCCAGCCTGGTAGACCTTGGATGCCTCGTGAACCGCGATGCCCGGTCCGCTGTCGACGACGTCGACCTCCAGCTCTCCGGCCTTTCGCGCGCAGGTGATATTCACGGAGCCGCCGCGCGGCGTATAGCGAATCGCGTTGATGATAAGGTTGTCCACGACCTGAGCGATGGCGACTCGGTCGCCGTAAAAGTGCGTGCATTCCGGTGATGCGGCGAGACAGCGATCGACCGTGAATTTCACGCCCTTCTCGGCGGCCAAGCCATCGAAGGAGTTGAAGTTCTCTTTGAGCAGCGCGCAGACGTCGAAATGGCCCATCCGCGCGCGCTCGGCCGTCGCGGCATGTGACCGAAGATCGGTGAGCATTCCATCCAGACGATTGAGCGATTTCACGAGCGCTTCGACACGCTCCGTGGTGGGAATGAGTTTCCCGTCGATAAACGCTTCAAGATTGGCGCGCACGATCGCGAGCTGATTGCGCATTTCGTGCACGAGCTCCGAGGTGCTGAGAGATTTGGGCGCCGGCGCTTGCGTCACGGGTTCTTCGCCATCTTATATCCCACCCCGATGACGGTCAAGATATACCGCGGATTGGATGGTTCCGGTTCCACCTTGCGGCGGAGATTCGCGATGTGGCGATCGAGAGTGCGGTCGAATATCTCGAGCTCGCCGGACTTCACCCGGTCGAGGAGCTGAGTCCGCGTAAACGTTCGCCCCGGTTGTTCCGCAAGGATCTCGAGGATGCGAAACTCCGTGGCCGTGACCTCGGCGGCGCGGCCGGCGACGCGCACTTCGTGATCCCTTGTGCTGATACGCAGCTCCCCAACCGCGATCTCCTGTTCGCGGTCATGATCCGCCGAGGCTCCCGACCGCCGCAGCACCGCCTTCACTCGCGCGGCAACTTCCCGCGGGCTGAAAGGTTTGGTGACGTAGTCGTCGGCGCCGAGCTCGAGCCCGACGACGCGATCGACTTCATCGACTCGCGATGTCAGCATGATGACCGGCACGCGAGATTCTTCTCGGATGATCTTGAAGGCATCCAGACCGCTCAGTCCAGGCATGTTGAGGTCAAGGATGATCAGATCTGGGTGCTCTGACCGGAACGCCTCAATGGCCTGCAGTCCGTCGTGGGCGTGTACGATGATGAACCCCTCGTCGGTCAAATACCGATCCAAGACCTCGACGATCTGTGCTTCGTCGTCCACCAGGAGAACTTTTTTTGGTGCGACGGTTGCGCTCATCTAATCGAAGGATTCCACGGCTGCGCCGCTCGCGCCTATCCGTCGTCCGAACCGCTGACTTCATAGCATCTTCATACGGTTGTCTTGCGCGAACGGTACGCTCTGCCTATGAATGACAAAGAGCCGCGCACAGACGAGCCGCTGCCTGCCACGGCTGCGTTCGTCGGCATTTTAGGAGGCATCATCATCGTAGGATGGCTCCTTATGTACGGACTTTTGCGGAGCCGGTGGTAGACGATGCACATCCATCGCACCGAACGGATCTGGCTCACCGCAGGCATCGTCACCCTTGTGATCTTCCTAGGGATCATCGGTGCCGCAGCGTTGACCGAGGGCATCGTTCCCGAAAATCACGTCCAGACAATCGATCCCACCAAGGTCGCGGAAACGCCGCCGTTCGACAATCCTGGCGTGCACAAGCTTCCGAACGGCGCATTCGAGGTGGACATCATCGGCCGGATCTTCTCCTTCACGCCGAACAAGATCGTTCTGCCGGTCGGAGCGAACGTCACGTTCTATGCGACGAGCCCGGACGTCGTCCACGGATTCTTCATCGCCGATACCGACATCAACATGATGCTCGTTCCCGGCTGGGTGAGCACCGCCAGTCATGTGTTCAAGAAATCGGGGTCGTACCTGCTGATGTGCAACGAGTACTGCGGCGCCGGTCATCACTTCATGTCGGCGACGATCGTGGTGCAGTGATGGTAACGATGATGCGACGGGAAAACCGGCTCGTGCTCGCACATGTCTATACGGCCACCGCAGCGCTCACACTCGGCGGGGTTTTTGGCCTGCTTCAGGCCCTCTCGCGCGCGCATTGGGCGCATGCGCCGGCATGGTTTGACTACTATCGCATGCTGACCGCGCATGGCGTTCTCATGGCGATCGTATTCACGACCTTCTTCATCTGCGGCTTTGCGATGTTCGGCGTATATCGGGCCATGCCGCGAGAGCGGTCACTCACGCTTTCCTGGATCGCGTACGGAGTGATGCTCGCCGGCACGCTCGCCGCCTTTTGGGCGATCGTCACCGGCAACGCCACGGTGTTGTACACCTTCTATGCGCCGCTGAAGGCGCACCCTGCGTTCTACATCGGCACGACCGTGCTGGTGATCGGCACCTGGCTCGTTCTTATCGACATCATCGCGAACATCATCGCGTGGCGGAAAGAGCACGTCGGGGAATTGCTCCCGCTCATCGTTCACGGCATAGCTTGCACGTTTGCGATGTGGTTCATCGCCACGATCGGCGTCGCGATCGAGATGCTCTTCATGCTCATACCTTGGTCGCTGGGCTGGACGCCGACCATCAACGTCATGCTCAGCCGGATGCTCTTCTGGTATTTCGGTCACCCTCTGGTCTACTTCTGGATCATGGGGGCATACTTGATCTGGTACAACGTCGTGCCGAAATTCTACAACGGCACGGTTTTCAGTGACGCGCTCACCCGCCTGACCTTCATACTGCTCGTGTTGCTCTCCACGCCGGTCGGCATCCATCATGAATTCACCGAGCCCGGTATTTCAGCCGGCTGGAAGTGGCTGCACACCATGACCACCTACGGCGTGATCGTTCCCTCGATCATGACCGCGTTTGCGATCTTCGCCTCCTTCGAAATCGCGGCGCGCCGCAAAGGCAGACGCGGTTTCTTCGGCACTATCGCCGCGCTGCCGTGGTCGAAACCGTGGTTCACCGGTCCCGCCTTCGGCATGCTTCTCTTCATCTTCGGCGGATTCGGCGGCGTCGTCAACGCGTCGTACAGCATGGATGAGCTGGTCCACAACACGATGTGGATCGTCGGGCACTTCCACATCACCGTCGGTGGTCCGGTGGCACTGACGTTCATCGGCGCCGCGTACTGGCTCGTGCCGCGACTGACGGGGCGCAAACTCTGGGGCGAAAAGCTCGCGCTCGCGCAGACCTACTCGTGGTTCGTCGGCATGGCGATCATGTCCACGGCAATGCATTGGGCCGGTCTTTTGGGATCCCCGCGACGCACGGCCGACGTGACGTATTTCGGCGCGGAAGCCGCGCGCCTCTGGATGCCAGAGACCATCGCGACCGCGGTGGGCGGCAGCATCCTCTTCCTCAGTATCCTCATGTTCGTCGCAGTCGCGATCGGAACGCTCTTCTCGCGCGAACGAGAGGAGATGGCGGTGGAGTTCGCGCCGGTCGACGAAGCAGCGATGCGCACGCCCGCCTCTCTCGACAAGGTCGCCACGTGGGCTGTCGTCGCAGTAGTCTTGGCCATACTCGCGTACGCCGGCCCCATGCACGAGCTGCTCTCGCAGCACATCTATGGCGCCCCCGGAATGCGGACTTGGTAGCGAGAGACCCGCACTGCGACATTTACCTCGATTCACAGAAACTTCATCGACTTTTCGCCCGTTAGAAAGGGCGGGATGCCACACTTCTCTATGGAGGTAGTCCAATCATGAAACCCGTTCACAAGACATTTCTTGCGCTGACCCTAGCGGTTGCGGCTGCCATCGGCGCCGGAACCGTTTACGCGTCGGCGCATCCCCCGATCGACATCGTCGCGTCGAACTGGAAGTTCACGCCTTCGACCGTCACCGTGCCGCTCGGCGAAGCCACCACCTTCCACTTGACGTCCAGCGGCGGCGTGCATGGGCTGAAGAGCGATGACCTCGGGATAGCCCAGACCACGATACAGCCCGGCAAATTCGTGGACGTCACGTTCACACCAAAAAAGGCCGGCACATACAAGATCCCATGTTCGGTCTTCTGCGGACCCGGCCACCCGAATATGGATCTCACGGTTGTCGTAAAATAGGAGAACGGTCATGCGTAATAGCGGTCGAGTGGCGATTCTGCTCGCGGTGGTCATGGCGGCGAGCGTTGTCGTCGAAGCGATGCGACCGACGGCAGCCATGCCGCCATTCGCGCAGTCGTATGGGATAAACTGCGAGGTCTGTCATACGGCGGTTCCCGCGCTCAACGCCTACGGCCGCTACGTGCAGCGAACCGGGTACTCGTCACTCGATGCCGCAACGATCCACCGAGCGAATCCTCTGTGGTTTGGGGAGAACGGGACGTACGACACGGCCGACGGCACGGCGCATCATAACATCCAAGCCGGCAATGCCGCGATCCACGCCGCCGGATATATCGGAGACGACTTCACATTCCATATCCACCAATGGATCTGGCAGAACAACGGGCCTGGGGGCACCGACACGCTTTGGATCACATACAACAATTTATTGCATCGCGACGGGCATCTCTTTTTGGGCAAGATCGAAGCGCCGGGACCTTCGCCGTTCAGCCAGTTCTTCGATCTCTCAGCGTTCGCGGCTCCGGAGATCACCGTCGGCGAGCACGCCTATCAAAATGACGGAAATCGATGGGGATCAAAGCTGGTCTATGTGAAGCCCACATTCGTGGCGGAAGCCGCTTATCTCGCCAACAACGGCGACTTGAATACGGCAACCGACTTTTCGAACGACACGGACAAAACATTCCAATATCGCGTTGCGCTCGCGCGGCCGGACACGCCGCTGGAAGTGGGCGTCGTCGGCAATACAGGCGTGCTCCAAGTGTCGGACGGTCGCGCTGACAACTACAACTCTCAGATGCTCTACGCCCAACTCGATCCGCAGCACAACCTTCCCGGTCTGCTTGCGATGTATCAGCAGGGTCACGACAGCCATCCAGGCGCCGGGCTGCAAGCTGCCGCGAGTTCAGCGTATGCCGCCGAGCTATATGCCCCCTTCTTCAACGGACGGACTCTGCTGTCGGCGCGAAGCGAGATGACGAACGACGGCTTGGGGACGGTCGGCCACTCGCAGGCGATCAACGCGGAGTGGATGGTGTTCCGCGATGTCAACGACCGCCAGGCTCAGGGTTTGATGCTCAACGGCCAAGCCAGTATGGCGCCCGGATCATCGCCGACCTGGCAGATGCAGCTGTGGTGGGCGACCACGGTCGGCCGCTTGCGCTAGGAGGCGGTGATGTTCAAAACGATACTCGCGGCTGTCGACGGATCGGAAGCTTCGAACGTAGCGCAGGATCTAGCGTTGCGGCTAGCCGCCGACCAGCACGCGACCGTGGTTTTCGTCCACGCAGTAGAACTGAGCAAGGTTGCGGCGTCCTTCGAGCCGTTCAGCGGTGCGAATGCTTCCTTAGCCATCGACGCGGCCTACGACGACGCGAAGGCAACGCTGCAGAGCGCGGAGGAAGCCGCCAAAGCGCTCCAAGTGCCCTGTTCGTCGAAGACGATCGAAGATGAGTGCGTCAACGCGATTCTTGATGGCGCGCGCGAGGCGCACGCCGACCTGATCGTGATCGGAACGCACGGGCGGGGAGGTGTCGTCCGCGCTGTGCTCGGCAGTGTCGCCGAAGGAGTCGCGCGAAGGGCTACGACTCCCGTTCTGATCGCGCGCGCGGGAGCGTGGCATCATCCTTAAGGGAATCTGAAGGAACCGACGACCGGCGCACACGCGACATCAGGTCGCCTTGGAGGCACGCAGCCGAACGGTATCCTATAGTACGCGCATGTCTGCGACAGACGGTCGATTTCGTCGCGGGTCGTTTTTCATGGCGGCGTTTGCGGCGTCAATGCTTCTCGTCTCTATCGGCCGCGCAAACGCGTCCTCGGATCCGGCCGCGTCGCCGACCCCTTTAACGTCTCCGCTGCCGGCTGCAAGCGACTCCGAACCGACGACGCCGGTTCGCGAGTGCGTTTACAAGGTCTCCTCGCTCTTGCGGCTCGATACGATTCAAGAATCCTACGGGAGCGGCGCGAACGCGGCGCTGCCCGGCGCAACCGGCTCGAGCGAGGATGACTGAACCGTCACGGTGGACGTGATGGGCAAGTTCCTTGATGGTGGGCTTGCGATAAGGATCATCGAGCGCTGGCGCGATGATCCCGTCGATCGTCTGTTCAAAGGAGCGGTCGCTTCGGACGGTACCGTAGCGTTTCCGCCAACGACGATCAACGCCGTATCGCGCGAACTGTTACCGTATTTTGCGACCGCGTTCGCCTCAGCGGGGCCGCTGATCGCCGGGAGTCATTGGACGGTGAAACAGACGGACGGGCAACTGGTGACGACGACCGACTATTCGGTGACGTCGGTCAACGCCGACACAGCGACGATCGCGAAGAAGCAATCGAATGGCGCGATCGAGGGTGTCAGCGTCACCGGATCCGTGGTGTACGACGGCGGCTTACTGGTGCCGATCTCGGGTCAACTGCGCAAGCGCACAACCGCGATGGCAGCGGATGGACAAACGACAAGCACGCTCGATCTCCGCTTCGAACTCATTTCGGATTCGTTTCAGAAGCACTAGGGCGGCGCCCTACGGGCGCCGGGCAAGCGAGGCTTGCCCTACTACAGTTTCCACTGCCATGCGTTCCAGAACGGGCTCACGGCGTGGGCCGGCCGGTAGTTCTGGAGTGCCACCGTCGCCACGTCTTGACGCTGCTGGAACCAGAGCACGATTATCGGCAAATCCTCCGCGAGGATCTGCTGGACGCGGTCGTAATCCCGCTTGCGACCCGCGATGCGATAGTCCGCGATACCGGAGTTCTCCGCGGCATCGAGTTTGCGATCGCAGTAGTGATAGATATTCCAACCCGCAGGCGGCGCCATCGCGCACATGAACAGCTGAGACTCGTCTGGATCCACGCCGTTCGCCCAGTCTTCTATCGCCACGTCGAAGCGGCCGTTCTGCTCGATGCCGCCGTTCGCCTTATCGTCGTATAACCGATCGGACGCGTAGTTCGTGATGGTCGCACGTACGCCGATGCGAAGCCACTCTCGCTGGATGTAGCGCTGTGCGTCCGAAATGGTCTGATCTCCGAGGGCTCCGACCATCTCGAGGTTCATGGGGATGCCGTTCTTGCGCCGGATGCCGCCCTTGCCGACGCGCCAACCTGCGGCGTCGAGCAGCCTCGCGGCCGCCGCCGGGTCGTACGGATCTGCCTTGAGAGCGTTGTCGTGCGCCCAGAAAAACGGCGGTTGATCGCTGTCCGCCGGAAAGTTGACGCCGTGCGTCACGTGTTCGACCAGGCCTTCACGGTCGATCGCATATGCGAGCGCGTGGCGAACGCGCGGATCGCGTAGTTGGGGGCGGCTAAGATTCAGACCGACGTCGGTCCAGCGCGTGAACGGGTAGAGATAGACGGTCGTGCCGCCGATCCCGTGCAGTTCGGGCTCTAGAGCCTGTGCGGCGTCTTCGTAGAAATCGATCTTCTGCGCTTTCAGCTGCTCCAGAATCTTCTCGTCGCTCGCGATGTACTGATAGTCGATCTCTTTGAGCCCGGGCGCGCCTCGCCAGTAGAGCGGATTTGCAGCGAGCTTGACCCGCCCGTCCGCATTTGACGTCACGCGGAACGGTCCGGTTCCGACGGGAATTTGATCGTACCCGATCTTGTTCAGATCCGCATACTTCGAGAGCAAGTGCTCGGGGAGAATGCAAAATGACGATGCGGACATGGAGAAGAAGGTCGCCACGAACGGCGCGTAGCGTCGCTTCAGATGCACGACCAGCGTATGAGCATTTGGGGCATCGATGCTTTTTATCTGATCGTACCCTTGGCGGCTGCCCGTGTCGTTGCGGGGATTCATAACCTGGCGCCACGAGAAGATGACGTCCTTTGCGGTGAACGGCGCTCCGTCTTGCCATACAACACCGGTACGCAAGTGATACATTATGGTGAGACCGTCACCGGTCACTCCGCCGTTGTCGGGGGTCGGAACCGCGGTCGCAAGTTCCGGCACAAACTGATCTTGGTCGTTCCACAAGAACAAATAGCTGCCCCATAGCAGCGAAAGATCGGTATCGATGACCTGTGTGCCGATCAACGGGTTGAGATTGTCGGGTTTCTGATCGCCGGCCATGCGAAGAAGGCCGTCGGTCGAGACGCGCGGTCTCGCAGATCCAATCGATGCTTCCGTGACGGCACTCGACGGCGTGCATGCGCTGAGTCCAACAGCCGCCGCCGCGAACAACGCGAAAGCCGCGGCGCGTCCGGGCCTGGCGATCATGCTCCTTGTCGCGCTTCGAGCCGCCTGAATCGATCGAAGAGCGCAACGGTCTCGAGCGCCGGCACCGGCCGGCTGAAATAGTAGCCTTGCGCTTCGTCGCATCCCATTCGGCGGAGCTTCAACAATTGCGACTGCGTCTCGACGCCTTCTGCGACGACCCGCACTTGGAGGCTTCGAGCCAGCGTAATGATCGCTTGAGAGATCGCTTCGTCGAACTGATCCACGTTCAGGTCGCGGATGAACGACCCGTCGATCTTGAGCGACGCGATCGGGAAGCTCTTGAGATAGCTGAGCGAGCTGTACCCGGTTCCGAAGTCGTCCATGGCGACGGCCACGCCCATTTCACGCAGCTGTGCCACAGCCCGGATGCCATCCTTGACATCGCGCATGACGATGCTTTCCGTCAGTTCCAGTTCGAGCGTACCAGGCCGGATGTCAAACTCCTCGACGATCCGGCCGACGACTTCCGGCAGGTCTCGCTGCTGGAATTGACGTGCTGAGATGTTGACCGTAACGCGGCCCACATCGCAACCTCCGCGCTCCCACGCCTTCTGCTGCGCGGCAGCAGTTCTGAGCACCCATTCACCGAGCGGCACGATGACGCCGACTTCTTCCGCGATCGGGATGAAATCGTTCGGTGCGATCAGACCGCGTTGCGGATGCTGCCAGCGCACCAGCGATTCAAATCCTGTGATCGCACCGCTCGTGACGGAGACGATGGGTTGATAGTGAAGGACGAATTCTTCGCGCTCAAGCGCTTTGCGCAGGTCGCCCTCTAAGGAGAGCTTGCGCCGCGTCGCGTCTTGGATGTCCGGGGTGTAGAACTGCGTGTTGTTGCGGCCGCGCTCTTTGGCCTGATACATAGCCGCATCGGCGTTCTTGATGAGCGTCTCCGCGTCGTCGCCGTCTTTGGGGAAGAGCGCGACGCCGATGCTCGTGGATATGAAGAACTCGTCTCGTTCCACCACGAACGGCGCGGCAAACGTGCGCCCGATCTTCTCGGAGACTTCCTTCACGTCGGATTCGCGCGACATGTCGGCGAGGACGATGATGAACTCGTCACCGCCGGGTCGGACGACCGTGTCGGTCGGCCGCACCGCCGTCGAAAGGCGTGTCGCGACCACCTTAAGCAGCTCGTCCCCGACACCGTGGCCCAGTGTGTCGTTGACACCCTTGAAGCGGTCGAGATCGAGGTACAGGACTGCTACGGTCGATGAATGACGCCGCGCGAACAAGAGCGCCTGCGACAGACGCTCGTGCAGCAGCGTGCGGTTCGGCAAGCCGGTCAAGGCATCGTGGTGGGCGAGATGCGCGAGCCGCTCTTCCGCCTGCTTGCGCGCCGTGACGTCCAGAAGTGTGCCAATGACGCTGACGGCTTTGCCCGACGAATCAAACGAATATTCCGCCTGCTCCTGTACGTGCCGCACGGATCCGTCTCGCAGCACGACTCGGTGGTCGATGCTGTACGGTTCGAAGTTCGCCTGTGCCGCGGAGACGACGTGCTTCACATTTGTCACATCGCTCGGGTGATCGAAGTGACGCAGCAGACCTTCATCGACTTCCGTGGACGAGACGCCGAAGATCCTGCACATCTCGTCGGACCAGGAGAGCTTGCCGGTACGAAGATCTTTGGTCCAGTTGCCGACGCGGGCGAGCCGTTGGGCGTTCACGAGACTCGTGTTCGCCTCGGTGAGCTCTGCGAGGAAGCGGCGTTCGATCTGCCGCGTCGCACCGTACATGCGGATCGCCGTGAGGACGAAGACAAGGGTGATCACCACGATCTCGAGGACGGTGATGATGACGCGCAGCCGAGATTCGCGCGCCGACTTCTGTGCCGCGACGTCGAGGGCGGCGGCAAGTCCGTCCACGTCATCGTTGAGCGAGCTGAAAAGCAGCTCTCCGGTTCGCTGACGGCTCTGGGCGAGTTCGCCGGACGGATTGGTCATCAACGGCGCGGCGACCGTGTCGACCCATTGTGCGTGGATCCGTGTGATGTCGCGAAGATACGGTTGCGCGTCCGACAAGCCGACGCTATCCAGATATTCGCGCAGCGTCTCGAGACTCGCGCCGAAATCGGCGCGTGCATCGCGGAACGGTTTCAGATATTCAGGATCGCGCGTGGACGTGTAACCGCGCAAGCTGGATTCTTGCCGGAACAACGCCTCGACCATTTGCGACGTCAGCTGGCGCGCGTTATGGAACGACTCGGTGCGCGAGAGCGCACCGGATATCGCCTGGAAATCGTATGCGGTCGTGAGCGCGGTGATGGCCACCAGCGCTAAGACGAGAACAATCCATCGCCGCCTTGGCGTCCTGGGCACAGAGTCGTTCGTTCCGGGCACGCGAGCCCCGGTTTCGGCCATGTACTTGTTATCGTCTGGGAAGGCCGTTATCGGGTGCGCGTGATGGCGGTCACAGGCGCCTTGCAATCGCGGCTTGGCCTCAGATCTGCCATTCCCACGAATTCCAGAGCGGGCTCACCGCGTTCGCCGGGCGATAGCCGCGCAGATCGATGCTCGCGATGTCCTGACGCTGAACGAACCATACCGGGACGATGGGGAGGTCGGCGGCAAGTATTCGCTGCACGGCGGCGTAGTCGCGCTTGCGCCGCGCGATGCTATAGTCGGTCGTGGCTCGTTCCTCTGCTCTATCGAGCGCGCGATCGCAGTAGAAATAGATGTTCCAACCCGCCGGCGGCGCTTGATCGCAGTCGAAAAGTTGCGAGTCGTCGGGATCGACCCCGTTGCCCCACTGCTCGAACGTCACGTCGAATCGGCCGTTCTGTTGGATGCCGCCTCCGCTCTTCGTCGCGTATAGCTGCGCCGATGGATAGTTCTTGATACGAAGCTGAACGCCAACAGCTCGCCACTCGCGCGCGATCTCTGTTTCCGCGGCGAGAGCGGTCGCAGAGCCGAGCTCGCCGATCATGAGCAGCACGAGCTGTCTGCCGTCTTTCCGTCGGACCCCGTCCGCGCCGCGCTTCCAGCCCGCCTCGCTGAGCAGCGAAGCTGCGCGACCAGGATCGTACGGATAGGCGTGGATGCCGTTTGCGTGAGCCCACGATCCGCGCGGCTGATCCGAGTCGGCCGGCAGATTCACACCGCGTGAGACGCGATCTATGAGCGCGGTCCGGTCGGTCGCATACGCGAGAGCGCGACGAACCCGGATGTCGGCCAGCTGGGGCCGGCCGAGGTTGAAACCGATGTCCGAGAAGCGCGTGAAAGGATAGAGGTAGATGGTAGTGCCCGGGATCCCGTGCAGTTCCGGTTCAAGCGATTGCGCGCTTTCGAGATAGAGGTCTACGCGATGTGCGGCGAGCTCGCGTACGAGCGACGCGTCGTCTGGAAGCCACTCGAAGTCGATCTCGCGCAACCGCGGCGGCCCGCGCCAATACCGGCGGTTTGCGACAAACCGGATTTTCCCGGCCTCGTTCGAGACGACGACAAACGGACCGGTGCCGATCGGTAAGACGTTGAACGGGACGTTGTTGAGGTCGCGATATTTCGACAAGACATGAGCGGGGAGAACTGAATAGGCCTCGTTCGCCATCGAAAAAAACGTCGCGACGAACGGCGAGTACGGGCGTTTGAGACGCACGACGATCGTGTGGTCGTCGGGCGACGCGATGGTTTTGATCAACGCGTAACAGACCTTCGTGCCCGTGACATTGCGGGGGTTCATGATCGCGTGCCACGTGAACACCACGTCCTTTGCGGTGAACGGCGCGCCGTCGTGCCACACGACGTTGCGACGCAGATGGTACGTGACCGTCTTGCCGTCGACGCTGATCCCGCCGTTCGCTTGCGTCGGGACTTCGGTCGCTAGATCGGGGACGAGTTCGTTCTTGTCGCTCCACAAGAACAGATACGATGCCCAGAGCATGCTCAAGTCGGTGTCGATGTACTGTTCGGACGTCAACGTGCTCATCGTCTCCGGCTGTTGCTGTGAGGCGATCCTCAAAACGCCCGGGATCGTCCCAGGGTTCGCGGCGGATCGTTCAGCCGAAGTCTGGCGCGAGCATGCGCTGAGGATGAGGCAGACGGCGAGCCCGAGCGCCAGCCGCGCGGGCGCGCAATGCTGGGTCATGCTCTTAATATCGGCCGGACGCTGCGTCCGGACGAGCGTGCGGCGTCAGTGCTGGGCGTATGGGTCGGTTGAATAGATCGCGAAGATCTGCGCGTTCGAGAGCGGCGAAACCGTCGTCGCAAAGCCCGTGTCGATGGTCGCGATGAACGCGTTTGCGACGAGCGCATAGCCGGTGTTCGAAGGATGCAGACCGTCGAAGCTCAGGAGTCCGCCGCCGAACTGCAGACTGCAGCATTTCGGCGGGTTGATCGGCACTCCGCCATCCTGCTTGATCGTGGCGAACAATCCATGGATGTCCACGAGCGGAGTCTTCGTCGCGGTCGCCGCCGCGCCGATCGCGCCGTTATACGCCGTGTTCAATCCCTGCACTTGCGCCGCAAACGCATCCGTCAGAAAATCGCCCGGCGCAGTGAGCGTCGGTGTGACGTTTCCGAGCGCAAGATCTTGCAGCACGACGAAAAAGCCGCTTTCGGTGAGATATCCGTTTGGGCCGACACCGTACGTCGCCTGGATGTATGCGGTGACCGCTTGCGCGGCCGGCGCGGGCACACTGAACGGGGGTGCCTCAAGCGTCGCGATCAGCGTTGGTCCGCCCTGGAAGAACTGCGGCGTGCTCAACACGTCCGGCAAATTCGCGACGACGACGCGCGAACCGGCCGCGTGAAGCCTCGTGATTATCGTGACGATATCGGCCTGCATCTGTTTGGGCGAATCGGACGGCGATCGGCCGCCGCTGAACGCATACTTCAAGAGGTCATTCGCGCCGAGCCAGACGGTCGTGAGCGACGGATGCAGCGAAAGGGCGACGTTGAGCTGCGTCAGCGGATGCACAGTGCCCGCGAAACTGCCGAGAATCGGATAAAACGTGCTGCTCTCGCCGTCTAGTAGCGGTTGGAGCAGCGTGGTCGGATCGTGCGGATTGAACGGATACTGACAATTGGGCTGTTGGCCCGGGCCGGTCAGCGGGTTCGTCATGTAGATGGCTTCGTGCGCCGTCTGGCCGGGAATGCCTACGTCGCGTATGGGGCCGGCCGGATTGAGCCGCGTCGTTCCGTACGTCGAGATGGCATACGCCCCGTCATTGAAAGCGTCGCACGCCGAGTGGGTGGCGGCGAACAGCGAGGTCGTGCCGAGCACCAGTTGCGAGTTCAAGCCCGGCGCGGCGATGAGCGGCAGCGGCGAGGTTGTGGGATTGTACATGGACGCGGGCGATAAACCGTTCGCTTGCTGAACGAGCAGCGACCAAAAGCCGTTCTCTTGCGTGGCCGGAACGAGATTGCCGGGGAAACCGGAAACCGGGCTAGTCGTGTTGATTCCGAGCAGTCCGCCGGACTGGTAACCCGCGGTCAGACTGTCGCCGACACCGACGATGCGCGAGAATATCGCCGCGCCGGTCGGTTGCGGGGGCGGGCGGTTCGACGTGCTGCTGCCGCTCGAACACGCGCAGAGGAGCACCGTCGCCGCGAGCGTTGTCGCTGCGATCGTGCGCGCGCTGTTGATGGATTGCATCCGCATTTCGTTCACCTCAGAACGGCAGAACACTTGGCGAGCCAAGACCGATCTGGAACTGCAGCTGCGTGGCTTTGAGGCCGCCGATCTGCGGAATGACCGGGTTTTGCGAGCACGGTGTTGCAAGGCAATGGAGACCGTATATCCGATATGGGTTATAGTTGGTCGGACTTCCGCTATTGAGAACGAGCTGCACGAAGCCGTTCTTCCCGAAGCGCTCCGACGCGCCAAGGAAGTACGACGCGATGTGCTGCGGGTACGGATCGGCAGGCAGATAGTCGCGCGACGATTGCGGTTGATAAAAGAGCTTGGTGCGCGCGTCGAGGTTATACTCGACATACACGATCTGGTATATCTGGGCGTGGTTGTCTTGGTTCAGTCCGTTTCGGTGCGTGAGCCATGTCGGCGCCGCGGTAAATGTCGCGAACATCTTCGGCGTCGAGAGGAATGGCAGCGTGATCGCGAGCGAATCGTATTGCGCGGTGCGCGTGTTGATGCCGAACCTAGGAAAGCCTTTGTACCAAAAGGCGACGATATCTTGCGGTCCTTTGCCGACCGTTGAATTGCGCGATACATACGTCGGCGTCACGACGATCGGCAGCTTGCCGAGGCGGAAAAGCTTCTCAACGTTGAAGATCGTGAATCGATCTTTGGTCGTCGCATCGATATTGGTCGTGCTCAGATCCACCGTGCCGACCGGCGGCGCCAGGCCTTGGATGAAGAGCGGAACGATGCCGCTGTCAAAGCCGACCGGGTAGTGTTGGACTTCGTAGTAGCTCGCCGCGACGCGCAGCGTCGGACTGAACCCGTACGACGCGACAAGGTCCACGCCGCCCGGCAGCCAGCGCTTGCCGAATGATCCGACGTCGCCTAACGGGTACGCCGCGCTGATATCTGCGGTATACGAGTATCCGACTGGCAGACCGGCTTGCGAACCTGCCGGGATCTTCGGGTAGGCGTTGCTCGAGACTCCGGGGCTCGGACTAGCGGTCGCGCCGCCATGCAATGCCCATTTGATCGCGGCGTTCGCGCCCGGCACCACCTGCGTGCCCAAGGCCGACGCTCCATCCGCGCGTGCGGGAAGCATGAGCGAACCGACGACCGCGAGCATTGCGCCGCTTGCAATGGCGGCGCGCAGCGCCGTTGAATGCAGCCGCGACTGGATCTCGATACGACCCATCAAGTGACCTCCGCTGATGTCGCGATAGGATCCGCAAACGGTCAGCCAGGTCTATCGCGCCCCGCCGAACCTCATGGTTCGTCCGGACCCGGATGCTACCTCTTCTCACGCGAAAGACGCGCGGACGGCCGGCGTATCGCCGGCCGTCCGCGCATTCGCGTCGGATTACTTTGCTCTTCCGCTACTTGACGATATAGACCGTCCGCATGCCATGTGAATCGTAGTGGAATGCGCAGCCGAACATGTAGAATCCGGGCGGTCCGCTATTGTACTTCAGCGAGTGTTGACCGGGGCTAAGCGGACCGGTGCTGAACATCGGCGTGTTGATCAATGTTCCCGCCGGCGACTGCGTGCTGCCGCCATTGAACGTGGGCGGGAAAGGAGCGTTGTTCCGCGTCGCGTTGCCAAGGAAGCTCGCCGTGTGCGGAAACGAAGCGTCGACATTCATAAAAATCACGCGTGTATTCGCCGTCAGCTGGACGACCTGTGAAACCGTGGATTTGACGCCCCTGAAATAGCCGAGCACGACTCCGTAGTGGGCGCTCTTAAAGGTCGATTCGCCGTTCAATCTGATCCCGACGCCCTCTGCGGAATCAGGTTGAATCCCGTCACCGGAAAGACTGAGGACCGTACCGGCTTGTCCTGCCATTCCGTTCGACGCCATGTTGGAATGCGGAAGCGCTGACGCGCCGCCGCACCCGGCCAATGCCAGCAGACCCGCGGCTGCGAGCAAATACCCAAACCCCCTCGAGACCATGAACGCCACCCCCATCGTGAAATGCAAAACCCTGTGAGTAAAACGATATCATGCGATTGCGCGCTGTCAATCGGGCCAACGGCCCGGTACACGCGGTTCGCTTTCAGCGAGCATTCAGAAAGGCGGCGTTCTCGCTAGTTCTTTTCTTTAAACGCAAGCGAGACGGAGTTCATGCAAAATCGCTGGCCGGTCGGCTGCGGACCGTCATCGAAAAGATGACCGAGGTGCGATCCACAGCGCGCACAGCGCACTTCCGTGCGGACCATGCCGTGACTATCATCGGCGCGCAGCTCGACGGCGTCCTTGGAAAGCGGCTCGAAGAAACTGGGCCAGCCGGAACCTGAGTCGAACTTCGTCTTGGCGGCGAAGAGCGGCGCACCGCACGCGGCACATGCATAGGTTCCGTCCGCTTTATTGTGCAGCAGCTTTCCGGTGAACGGCGCTTCCGTGCCGGCCTCACGCAGTATGCGATACTGCTCCGGCGTGAGCTCGCGTTTCCACTCGTCTTCGGACTTCTTGATCTCCGGCGGCATGGTGATTCCCTCGCATCCGCGTTAGGACGGTGTGCCGAGAGCCAGAATTGAACTGGCGACACCGCGCTTTTCAGGCGCGTGCTCTACCAACTGAGCTATCTCGGCGGCCTAAAACGCGTTCGGCGCTTCGCTTGGAAAACCTCGCATCGGTCGCGCTCCGCACACTACGGTTTGCCGTTTTGCCCTACGAGATATTGGACGAGCGCATCGACTGCGGTCGCGTCTATCGGCGCGCCGTAAGCCTTTTGCATCTTCAGCACTTCCCCGCGCCACTGATCGGCGGTGAGCGGCGGCTGCATGTACACGTAGTCGGCGGCGTGACAGATCGTGCAGTTAGCTTGCGCGATCGATTGTCCGACGCCGGGTCCGAACGATCGCGCGTCGGGCGGCAATGTGATCGCCACCGCCGCGCCGGCTGCGTCGCTTTTCGCCGACGACGCGGTCGCGAGCATTGCGCAGAACAGTGCGGCGAGAATCGCCGCGGCGATACAGTGATTGCGTTGGTCGTTCTTCATGAGGCGGCTGCCACATCGAGCGTTTCGACCGCGTTGCGCATGTAACCGGATGCGTTCCACGTCGCGGCGGACGGCTGCGTCGATCCGTCGACACTCGTCGCCGCGCATTGCAGCGCGTAGCGTTTGCCCGGTTCAGACGAGAACGACGCCGACCACTCGCGAAAACCATAACGCCCTTCATCGGCGCCGAGCGCCGCTTGACTCCACGAGGCGCCGTTATCGCTGCTGAACATCACCTTCGCGATGCCGCTGCCGCTATCGAAAGCGATGCCACGGACCGCGACCTGTCCTTGGCGGTCGACAGAAGCACCCGGCACGAGGTTTGTGATGAAAGACCTTACCGTAAGTTTTGAGATCGGTACGGTCGGCACTTTCGTGCCCGGCTCCTGGCAACCGCAAGGCGCGGCCGGAACGCGATAGGCAGTGGTCATCCAGAAATTGTCATCCGGCGCGTCGCGGACTTCGATGTCGTTCAGCATCTTCACCCAATACGTCGCATACCAGCCCGGCACCACGAGCCGGACCGGAAACCCATTGAGCAGCGGTAAGGGCTCGCCGTTCATCTCATACGCGAGCAATACGTCGTCACCGTCGGCGATATCGACGTCCAGTGATTTCTTGAAACTCGGCGTACCCGCCAACACAGGCCTGTCCATACCGCTGAAGCGGACCGTTTTTGCTGTCCCCGCGACGCCTGCGCGCGCGAGCACGTCTTTGAGCCGAGCGCCGCGCCAGCGGGCGTTTCCCATCGCCCCGTTTGCCCATTGTCCGCCGGCAACGCGCGGTTGGAAGAATCCGCGGCTGTTGCCCGCGCACTCGCAGACCGCCGTGACCTCGGCCGGCGCGAAGCCGGTTCGCAGTTCGGCGAGCGATATCGTCGCCGGCTTATCGACGAGCCCACGCACGGTCAACGCATACTGCGCCGGATCTACGGATGTGGGAACACCGGCGAGATGCCAACGGACAAAAAATGCGTCGTTGGGCGTGAGGAGGCTTTCGTCGAAGACCGCAAACGGCGTCTCGAGTTGGACCGGTCGCGATGTCAAAACGATCAACGGCCGTTTTTGCGGATACGCCGCGAGCGAACGCGCGCCGTTGGTAAAGGGAAGTTCGACCGTCTCTGCGCCCGAAGCCGCTGCGATTGCCGGCCTGCTGAGCGCAAGCCCCCCGATCGTCGCGCCCACACCCGTGAGAAACGTTCTACGACGCATGCCGCTGATCATAGCTACTCCGTCCCGAGCGGTCTTGGGGGTGGTCCGGGCACGCGCTTTCGCCGCGGCAGGCGCTCTTCACCTCGGCCCCGATAGTTGAAACCGACGTTTCATATATGGTACTATTGCGCCGTGGCCAGAACGGCGGATAAAGCGCATCGCACCAAGCTGCTTGAGGATATAGCCGACTACATGCTTGGCCACGGATATGCGAATCTCTCGCTGCGCCCGCTTGCTAAGGCGGTGCGCTCGAGCCCGCGAGTCCTGCTCTATTATTTCGGGTCAAAAGAGAATCTCGCGGCGCTCGCCCTTGGCGTCGCACGCGACCGCCAGCGCGCGCACTTCGCACGGCTTCGCGAACAAGAATTCGAAACGTGCTCGGGGTTGTCGCGAGCGATCTGGTCGACGATGCGCGCACCCGCGGTAAGACCTCTCTTCCGGTTGTTCTTCGAAGTCTACGGTCTCGCGCTCCAAGACCGGCGCGGCTACGCCGCATTTTTGCGTTCCGCAGTCTTCGATTGGTTGCGATTCATCGAAGAGCCGTACATCCGGCGAGGCACGCCGCGCAAGGTCGCACGCGCGATCGCGACCGCGCTGCTCGCCGGTTTCCGTGGATTCATGCTCGATCTGTGCGGCAGCGGCGACACAGCGCGCATCGACCGCGCCGTCGAGCTGTGGATCGAGACGCTGAATGCGCCGCCGTTCCAGCCACAATATACTTGAAACAGTCGTTCCAGATATGATATAGTCGCGGCATGGCACAGACCGCAGCGCAGCAACCCCGGCGGCCGGGCGTGAACATCTTCGATCCCACGCGCCCCATGTGGCAGCTATTCCTCGTCTTTCTCGTCCCGCTCGTCTTGAGCAATGTGCTCCAAGCGGCGTCGCAGACGTTCAGTCTCATCTTCTTAGGGCGCTTGATCGGCGTCAACGGACTGGCCGCGGTCTCGGCAGTGTTTCCCGTGATCTTTTTGCTGTTCTCGTTCTTGATCGGCGTCGCTACCGGCGGCTCGATCTTGATCGGCCAAGCGCATGGCGCCGGCGACGCTCATCGCGTCAAGAAGATCGCCGGAACAACGCTCGGGGCCACCCTGGCGTTCGGGATTTTCTGCGCGATCCTCGGACCGATGATCGCACCCGCGCTGCTGAACGGTTTGCGTACGCCGGCGAATATCATGGACGACGCAAACGCATATGCGCGCGTCATCTTCCTCATCTCCCCCGCGGTGTTTCCGTACATCATGTACACGTCGTTTTTGCGCGGCGTCGGAGATTCTAAAACTCCGCTGTACTTCTTGCTGATCGGTACGGTGCTCTCCATCGCGTTCACGCCCGCGTTCATCCTCGGCTGGTTCGGGCTTCCCAAGCTCGGCGTCGTCAGCGTGGCCGTCGGCGCGCTGCTCAGCAACCTGGTGGCGTTCACGGCATTCCTCATCCATCTCCACCGCACGAACAACCCGCTGAAGTTCGACCGCGAGACTGCGGGTGATCTGCTCATCGACTGGCATCTACTGGGTCAGGTGTTGAAGATCGGCATTCCGACGGGCGTTCAGGTGATTCTCGTCTCGCTGGCAGAGCTCGCTGTGCTTTCTTTTGTCAACCATTTCGGCTCGGGGGCCACGGCAGCATACGGCGCCGTGAATCAGATCGTGAGCTACGTGCAATTCCCGGCTATCTCGATTGGGATGGCGGCGTCGATCTTCACGGCCCAGGCCATCGGCGCGCGCCGCGAAGACCTGGTCGTCAAGGTGGTCCACTCAGCCGTTGGCGTCAACTACGCGGTTGGCGGCGCCATCATCGGCACGTGCTACCTCTTCTCCCGCGCGATTCTCGGTTGGTTCATCACCGATCCCGGCACGCTTGAGGTCGCACACACGCTGCTTTTCGTCACGCTCTGGTCGTATCTTATCTTCGGCAATAGTGCGGCGATCAGCTGGGTCATTCGCGGCAGTGGTGACGTGATTGTGCCGATGATCAACGGCATCATAGGAATTTGGCTGGTCGAAGTGCCAGTGGCCTACATCCTCATGCAGCGCTACCAGCTTGTGGGCGTGTGGCTCGGCTACCCGATCTCCTTTATCGTGGTCTTGCTGCTCCAGTACGCATATTACTCGCTTTACTGGAAGCGCCAAACGCACGCCCGACTCGCTTAAAAGGAAACGCCGTGCGTTCACTATGTGCCTGGCCCACCGCGATCGGCCTTATGCTGTTTGCAAGTGTTGCCGCGGCGGTCACGCTGCCGCCGTCTGCGTTTACGTATAACGCTGCGGCACCGCTCGATGTCCGCGTGGCTTCGACCAAGGCGAGCGGCTCGCTCACCGTTCGCGACGTCACGTTCGCATCGCCGGCCGGCGGCCGCATCCGCGCGGAGATCATCGCTCCTTCCGGCGCAGCAGCTTCTCGGCCGGGCGTGCTGTTCGTGCATTGGCTGGGAGACGCCGCCACGACGAATCTCACGGAGTTCGTTCCCGACGCGACCGCGTTAGCCCAACGCGGCGCGGTCTGCATGCTCGTGGACGCCATGTGGTCGAAGCCCGACTGGTTTGAAAAGGGCCGCGCGCCGGCAACCGACTACCGCGACTCGATCCGCCAGGTCGTGGATCTGCGTCGCGCTCTCGACGTGCTTGCGGCGCAACCGGGCGTGGATCCCAAACGGATCGCATATGTCGGTCACGATTTCGGCTCGATGTACGGCGCGGTGTTGAGCGGCGTCGACACGCGGCCGCAGTGGTACGTGCTGATGGCGGGCACGACGTCGTTCAGCGCTTGGTATCTGCTTGGCGCGCAGCCGAAAGATAAAGCCGCGTACATCGCTCAGATGAAACCGCTCGATCCTCCCAGCTATTTGTCGCGTTCGAGCGCCCGCGGCTTCTATTTCCAATTCTCCGATCGCGACCAGTACGTATCAGCGCCAACCGCTCGCGCGTTCGCGGCAGCCGCCGGCGCGCGCGGCGAGATCCACTTCTACCACGCCGATCACGGCTTGAAAGGCGCGGCGATCCAGCACGATCGTCTGGTCTGGTTGGAAGGGCGAATCAAACTTCCGACAACCGCACCGTGATGCCCGACGCTGTGCGCTACTTATGAGGTTGAGCTAAGAACGCAGGTCGGCGGCGTCAAGGCTCCTTGCGGCATCCCACGCGAACGTCGCGAGCCAGTGCGTGGAGAGATAATCGTGGCCAACGGCCGCGTTCACGCCGGCGCGATAGAGACGTTCGGCCGATTCGAGCTCGCGCCGAAGGGCTAGCGCCTGTGCGATGCGCGCGAGCATCCCGGCGCGCGACAGGTTCAGACCGTGCAGGTGCACGATCTGGCCGTCGCTGACGTCCGGAACCTGCGCGACGGAAAGTATTGATGCTTCCGGTCTTAAATCGGGCATGAACGCGTTCCACCAGTCGCGGAAATCTCGCTGCGGCACGAGACGGCGCATCAGATCCGCTTCTGCAAGTCCGGGCGAGAGAAAGTCGTTCCCGCTCCGCTCCCACGCTTGAGGATACTCACGGTCGTCTGCGAACCACTCGTGCGCCTTCGTCTCGATCGCGCGCAGGAGCTTGGAGAACGATAGTTTTTGACCGGCGTCGAACATCAGTCCGAGCGCGAACGCCGTGTTGCCGTGCACACCGTGGCGTACGGGAATGGTCAGATTGCCAAGCCAGTCCACCGCGTTTGCGGCAAGCTGCGTGGCCAAGGCGCGCAATGGTTCCCGTGCCACTTCGATCGATGACGACTCGGCCGCTGCGGCCAGAAGCATCGCCCATGCCCAACCGTAGGGCCGTTCGTAGTGCGGCAATGCGGCGAAGTAGGCGCCTTCCGCCGCAATATTGTTCGCGGTCAGGTTTTGAACGACGGCGTCGTGCAACGCCTCGACACAAGCCGGATGATCCGAACGTGCCGCAAAATGGTCGAGGAGCTGCATCGCCGTCCAGTGCGAGTGCACGCTCGAGTGCCAGTCGAACGAGTTGCCGAATGCCGGATGCGCTGTGACGAAATTGAACGAAGCATCCGCCTCGCGGAAGAGATGCGAATCGTGATAAGGAAAGCGGGTCGTGATATTTGCGAGGACGACCGGTGCGATTCGCGGCGCGAGTTCGATTTGAAAGTCGTTCATGATCAGATAAACGGCAAAACGGACATGAAGCCGACGTTGACGGCAAAAAGCGCGAGCGCCGTAGGGATCTGGACCTTGATCTGCCCATATCGGTCGTGCATGCCGAGCAGCGCCGGCGGCACGAGATTGAAATTGGCGGCCATCGGCGTGCAAAGCGTTCCGCAATAACCCGCGAGCATGCCGATGGCGAACATCGGCGCCGGATGAGCGCCGAGCTGGACGACCAAGACCGGCCAGCCTATGGCCGCCGTCATGATCGGAAATGCCGCGAACGCGTTTCCCATCACGATCGTGAAGAGCGCCATGCCGACGGCATAAGCGACGACGGCCACAATTCGCGAATGCTCCGATACCGCGTGTTGGGCAAGCACGCCCACATCGGCGCCGACACCGGCCTGGGTGAAGAGGCCGCCCAAGACAGCCAGCATCTGCGGCAGCAGCACTGCCCAACCGATCGATTCGAGCAGCCTGCGGCCCTCGCTCAACGCGACAAAGGGTCGCTTTGGACGAAGGATCACCGCTCCGACGATCAGCGCTACGATGACGGCGACACCCAGGCCCACGAGCGTCGCCTGACCGGCCGCGAGCAAAGGCTTTCCTTCTACGCTGATTCTACTGATGCCGACGGAAAAAGCGATCGTCACCGCCGGAATCGTGAGTGCCGGCACGAACAAGAGGTCGCCCTTTCTGCGCGCGCTCCCTTCGCGCTCCGCGTCCGTCGTCGTGCTGACGGTTCCGGCCGACGTCAGCCCGCACCCGGCGATCAGTGCCATCGCGATGACCGACAGCCCCAAAGGCCAGTTCGGCAGCACCGTCAAGAAACTGCCGTAGAAAAACGAAAGACCGAGAAGCGTCCAAAACGTCGCGTTGGTCCACCGCTGCGGATGGCTGCGGTCGAGTGCGATTTCGATCCCCGTGAAGAGAAAGAATGCGCCCGCGAGCCAGTAGACCCACTCAGCTGTGATCACGCGCCGCGCCTCGCATCGCCGCGTTCTGATTCGAGCATCGCGGATATCGTTGCATCGAGGCGCAGCAAACGAAAGCCGTGGATGAGGAACGCGACGACCGCGGTTGGAATCGCCCAGAACGCGATCTGCACGGCGTCGAGTTTGAGATGATAGGTCGAGTCGACGTACGCGGTGATGAGCAGCACGGCGCCTACGGCGACGAAGATATCTTCGCCGAAGAACGCGCCGACCGTGTCCGCTGCAGCCGCGTGCGCTTTCACGAGATCGGTGACGCGCTCGGGCAGTTCCCGTCCGTGAGCGCGGCGCACCGCTCCCTCAGCCATGGGATAGATCACGGGACGGACCATTGGCGCGACGCCGCCGATACTGGTGAGACCGAGCGCCGCCGACGTCTGCCGCACGAAGAGATAAACGAGCAGCAAGCGTCCGGCGGTCAGCGCCGCCGCTCGCGCGATCATGATTTTGGCTCGCTGCTGCAATCCGAATCGCTCTGCTAGGCCCACGACCGGCAAGACGATGAACGCGAGCGAGACCGATCGGCTGGCGGCAAAACCCGATGCAAACGCATCGAGGATGTGCAGCGGCGAAATGCCGGCGAGCATTGACGAGACGATACCGGCCAGCGTGACGACGAGCAGCGGATTGCGACGCAGCGCGAATCCGGCGACCACGACGACAACGCCGAGCAGCGGCCACATAGTCATCACTATTCGGCACCTCTGAGCATGACGCCGGCGGCATCTATCTTGATGTCGTGCAATTCATCGCGTCGCGCTCGACCAACCTTTTAACCGCAGGATGTTCAGCTCGGCGGGGCCGGGAGATGAGGCTGTCGTAGAAGCGCTCATCGGAGGAGCGGCAGATGTGCAGAAACATAAAAACACTCCATAACTTTGCCCCGCCGGCGACGCATGATGAGATACGAGCGTCGGCCGTCCAATTCGTCCGAAAGTTGAGCGGCTTCACGCATCCGTCAAAAGCAAACGAAGCCGCGTTCGATCACGCCGTCGAACATGTGACGAGCGCAGCTCGAGAGCTTCTCGACTCGCTTGTGACCAATGCGCCGCCACGCGACCGAGCCACAGAAGCGGCGAAGGCACGCGAGCGCGCGGCGGTCCGCTTCGGGCGGACGCCTCGAGAGCAGCGCACGGCCGCGAGCGCGACCAACCCATAGCTAGCGAACGGAAGAACATGCGGCGACGCCGCAATCGCTTGTAAGTCGACGGAGGAGACGTGGCGTTATTCCTGAGCGGCGCTGTGGTTGTCGATGGAACAGGTGCCGATCCTCGCAAGGACACGACCCTGATCGCCGATCAGGGTGCTATCGCATCCATCACGAAGCAGGCGCCGGCCGTTCGCGGTGATGACCAGGGATTCGATCTCACCGGATGCACGTTATTGCCTGGCCTCATGGACGCGCACGCGCATGTCGGTCTTGTCTTCAACATGGCGGCAGACTCCGGCGCGATGAGTGCCGCAGAGATCGCGGCCAAGACGTTTCGCAATTGCGAGCTGGCCCTCGATGCCGGATTTACAACGCTGCGCGACATGGGCGGCGTGGATGGCGGCTTGGCTCGCGCGATCGAGTCGGGCGATGTTCGTGGGCCGCGCATTTTTCCGTCCGGCCCTGCCATCGCGCAAACGGGGGGCCACGGACACCTCACCGGACCGTTCTGCGATCTGAACCATCCGCTGGCGATTCCCGGCCTTATCCAGCTCCTCGAACTCTGCGACAGTCCGGACGAAGTGCGACGCGCGGCGCGCAAGATCTTTCGTCGCGGCGCCACGCAGCTCAAGCTCTTCATCAGCGGCGGCGTCGTCTCGCTTACCGACCGGCTTGAGGACACGCAGCTTACTATTGAAGAACTGCGCGCGGCCGTGGTCGAGGCGAAGGCGCGCAAGACGTACGTCGCAGGTCACGCGCACAATTGCGACGCCATGCGCAACGGACTCGCCGCTGGGATCGAGTGCTTTGAACACGCCACGATGCTTGACGAGGCGACCGCTGCCGCGATCAAAGCGGCGAACGCAGCCGTCGATCCCACGATGACCGTCTGCAATTTGATGGTCAACGAATGGAAGGCATGGGGGCTCGACGAGAGCGTGGTGCCTCGCATGAGCGGCGTGGAAGCGAAGATGATCGACGCGGTTCGCATCGCCCGCGACGCCGGACTGCTGATCGGATCCGGCTCCGACATGCTAGGGCCGGGTCAAAACCGTCGCGGTCTCGAGCTCGTGCTCAAGGCGAAGATACTTGGGCCGATGGAAGCGGTCGTCTCGGCGACGCTCAACAACGCCAAGATCATGCGCTTGGATTCCCAGCTCGGCACTCTTGAGCAGGGAAAAATCGCGGACGTGATCGCGGTGCGCGGCGACCCGCTGTCGAATCCCGAGATCTTTGACGACCCGAGCCGCGTGGTTCTCGTCATAAAAGCCGGACGCGTCGTCAAGAACCTCGTCGCAGCCTAGTCGCCGCAGTTCTGACGCCAAATCCCGCGCTGATCTTCATCTGTCGCCGATAAACGCGAAGTACACCGCGCCGACGATGAAGCCGTATGAAACGAGGTAGTTCCACTTCAGCCCAACTCGAAAAGCGACAAGCGCGAAGACCGTGAATACCACTAACGTAATGCACTCTTGTATTATCTTGAGTTGGAACAGGGAGAAGTAGCCGTAACCGAGTCTATTCGCTGGTACTTGGAAGACGTACTCGAAGAACGCGATGCCCCAACTCGCGACGATCGCGAGAGGAAGCGCCGACTTCGTATGCTTGAGGTGTCCGTACCAAGCGATAGTCATGAAGATATTGGAGACCGTAAGTAAAGCAACAGTAGCCATGAACCTTCGTCTCTTGTCCGATCTGGATAGCCATATAGGGAAAGACCGCATAGGCTCTCTGTTTCGGGCGCCTAGTTTGTGCACCGGTCGAACAAGAGGGTGCTAGCTTATTTCCTCTATCGGATTGACTGCGCTTGCACGAATCCTTCGATCCGCGAGGAGCCACGCAGGCGTCTTGACTTAATCACCAGGATAGTTGTATACTGCAACAGTTGACATCTCGAACTATTAATCGCGCACCGGAAGCCTCAAGCGGGCGGTTCATCGAGGAGATTGTCTCCTTGATCCGAGCGTTGGGTTTGCACAAACCTGATCAAACCCCATGTGGGCAACCTATCTCAGTTGCGGAGGCCCAAACCGTTTTGGAACTGTCGCGCAATTCCGGGCTCTCGCAGAACTCGCTCGGCTTGCGCTTGGGTCTTGAGAAGAGTACCGTGAGCCGCCTGATGGGGATTCTCGAGGGGCGCGGGTGGATCGAACGAAACCGAGACCGGCACGACTCGCGTGTAATTCGCCTAAGGCTTAGTCCTCTGGGCACGCGGGCAGCCCGACGCCTCGCAACCACCCGTCAAGCAAAATTCGCAAAGGTCTTTGATTCCATTCCCCGCGAGAAGCGTGGGGAAATATTAGAGTCACTCTCGATCCTGACGGAGGTGCTTCGTGAATCTTAGGATTGCTTGCATTACGATCATATGCTTAAATGCGACATCCGCGGCCGTACTTGCAAGTCCGACGCCATCACCGTCGACCATTGAACAACGTAGCCAAGAAGTTATGCCGTTCAGCATGAGTGAGGCAATGCACATGTTTACCACAACCAGCACCGGCGGAGTGCAAGAAATCATGGTGCACGACGGCAACCCTCAGCAGATCTCGCTCGTGCGTCAGCACCTACGGCACCAGGCGACAGCTTTCGCCCATGGCGACTTCTCGAACCCCGCATATATTCACGGAAATAACATGCCTGGACTGAAGCAACTTGAGGCGGGCTACACACGCATGGCAGTTGCATATGCGAACACCACGCTTGGCGGGAAAATAACCTATACATCCGCTGATCCGAGTGTCGTATCCGCGATTCATGAATGGTTCCAGGCGCAGACACGTGATCATGGCCATCATGCGATGATGAATTGCAAAACGTGAGCCGGCCAGTTTGGCCCACGGACAAAAGTAAAACCCGCAACCCTTACTGGGTGCGGGTTCGAAGTGGCGACGCTGAAGGGGCTCGAACCCTCGACCTCCTGCGTGACAGGCAGGCGCTCTAACCAACTGAGCTACAGCGCCACGACAATTTCATGGCCGGAATACCGAGTCGTTCTTGGACTACTTTGTTATTTTCGCCTGCCCAAGGCCGAGCTTGC
>DATGJI010000043.1 GCA_035295225.1 Candidatus Eremiobacteraceae bacterium
TGCCGGGCGACAACGTGCGCATGACGGTGGAGCTGATCACGCCGATCGCGTGCGAAGAGGGTCTTCGCTTTGCGATCCGCGAGGGCGGCCGCACGGTGGGCGCCGGCGTCGTCACTAAGGTGATCGAGTAAGATGGCGAAAAAAGAAAATCGCGTCATCATCACGCTCGCCTGCGGAGACTGCAAACGCCGCAACTACACCTCGATGAAGAATCGCCAGCACACGTCTGCGCGCCTGGAGTTGAAGAAGTACTGCAAGTGGTGCCACTGTCACACGGCGCATAAGGAAACACGATAAGGATCGTTTGGTAGTAGGGCAAGCATCGCTTGCCAAGGCGGACCGTAAAGGTCCGCCTCACAGAGGGCGGTAGCTCAACTGGTAGAGTCCCGGTCTCCAAAACCGGTTGTTGCAGGTTCGAGTCCTGTCCGCCCTGCACGACTCACGCGTACGGAATCCGGTATCTAAGGAAGCATTGTGAAATTGGTCGACGGCGATAAAGGCAAAGAGAAAGAGAAGCTCGCGGAACAACGTTCCGCGGACGCGCAGCGCCGTTGGAAAAATGCGCAAGCGGGCGTACGTTCCATCGTCTCCGAGATGAAGCGCGTCACCTGGCCGAGCAGAGATGAATGGGTATCGGCTACGATGTTGACCGTGGGCTTGGTCGTGCTGGTCGCGCTCTGGACGTCGCTGATCTCCGCCATAGCTTCCAAGATATTCGGGTCGCAGTAACCGCCATGATCGAAGACGTCGACGACACCCAGGCCGCCGCGCTCACCGCGGACGGCGCAGATGCAGCCGCTCCCGTAGATCCGGACCGGAAGTGGTACGTCATCCACACGTACTCCGGTTACGAGAACAAGGTCAAGGCGAATCTCGAACGCCGCATCAAGTCCATGAACATGCAAGACTTCGTCTATCGAGTGCTCGTGCCGATGGACAAAGAGGTCGAGTTCAAAGACGGCAAGCGGCGCGAAGTCGAGAAGAAGGTCTATCCCGGCTACGTGCTCGTCGAGATGAAGATGACCGATGCGTCGTGGTATGTCGTGCGCAACACGCAGGGTGTGACGGGATTCGTCGGCTCGCCGGGCGCCGGCGAGAAGCCGCTGCCGCTGGCCGAAAAAGAAGTCAAGACGATCCTCAAGCAGATGGGCATCGAGACGCCGAAGCTGATGATCGACTTCAAGCGCGGCGATCGCGTCAAGGTCACGTCCGGGCCGTTCTTCGATTTCACCGGCACCGTGGACGAGATCGACGCGCAGAAGGAACGCTTGCGCGCGCTCATCTCGATCTTCGGCCGCGAGACTCCGGTCGAACTCGAATTCTATCAAGTTGAAAAGGTATAGATCGTGGCAAAGAAGATCATCGCGAAAGTGACGCTCCAGTGCATAGCCGGAAAGGCCACGCCTGCGCCGCCCGTCGGTCCGGCGCTTGGCCAGCACGGCATCAACATCATGGAGTTCTGCAAGACGTACAACGAACGCACGGCGAGCCAGGCGGGGCAGGTCATCCCGGCCGTCATCACCGTTTTCGAAGATCGATCGTTCACGTTCATCCTCAAGACGCCGCCCGCGTCCGAACTCATCAAGAAGGCGGCCGGTATTGAGAAAGGCTCGGGCGAGCCCAACCGTAAGAAGGTGGGCAAGCTCACGCTCGACCAGTGCCGCGAGATCGCGAAGGCGAAAATGACCGATCTCAACGCGAACGACATCGACGCCGCGATGAAGATCATCGCAGGCACCGCGCGCCAGATGGGCGTCGAGGTAGGCTAACAATGTAGGGCGGACCTTCACGGTCCGCCGCATGTAGGGCGGACCTTTACGGTCCGCCGCACGTAGGGCGGACCTTTATGGTCCGCCAGATCGTGGGAGGCCGTCAGGCCGCTTGCACCACAGGAGAAGAAGATGGCGAAACCAGGCAAGAAATACCGCGAGAGCGTCAAGTCGATCGGCTCGGACAAATCCTACGACGCCGCTGCCGCGATCGATCTCGTCAAGGCCACCGCTAAGGCGAAGTTCGATGAGACCGTCGAGCTGCACGTCCGCCTGGGCATCGATACGAAGAAGAGCGATCAGAACGTGCGCGGCACGGTCGTGCTGCCGCACGGCACGGGCAAGAGCAAGAGCGTGATCGTCTTCGCAAAAGGCGAGAAGGCGAAAGAGGCGACCGAAGCTGGCGCGGATGTCGTGGGCGACCAAGACCTCATCGAGCGCATCAAAGGCGGCTGGCTGGCGTTCGACATCGCGGTCGCGACGCCGGACATGATGGGCGCCGTGGGCTCGAGTCTCGGCAAGATCCTCGCGCAGCGCATGCCCAATCCGCGTGTCGGCACCGTGACGAACAACATCCGCCAGGCCGTGGCCGAGATCAAAGCCGGTAAAGTGGAATACCGCGCGGACAAGGCGGCGATCGTACACGCGATCATCGGCAAGGCTTCGTTCTCGCGCGAGAATCTTATCGACAATTTCCAAGCGCTGATGGACGCGATCGTGCGCGCCAAACCCGCCTCGGCGAAGGGCGTGTACCTGAAGAGCATCAGCGTTGCATCCACGATGGGACCGGGCGTGCGCGTGGATCCCGCACGTCTGAAGAGCGCGGCGGACGCCGCATGATCCGGCAGTAAAGTTTGGTACGGCCGGCGGTTAACGCCGGCCGGGCAAAGCGCGGACTGACGTCAGTCCGCGCGGGTCGTCCGATGACCGCAGGTCGAGCCCGCCGCAAGGCGAGCCGTTAAGTCCAGAGATGGAGCCTGCCGAGGGAGCGACAAGCGAAACGATCTTTCGCGGGCGCTTTCTCGAGCAATCGAGGGGCGCCCGCATCGTTATCGCAAGGAGGTGACAAAAGTTTATGCCTACCGCAAAAAAAGATGAAGCCATCGCGGCGCTGCGCGAGAAGATCGGGCAGAGCACGAGCGTGTTCTTCACGGACTTCCGCGGTCTCACCGTCGGCGAATTGCGCACGCTGCGCACGAGCCTGCGCAAGGCGAACGCGCAGTACGAAGTCGTGAAGAACACGCTCTTCGGCCTGGCGATCGGGCCGGAGAAGCGCGAGCAGTTGACATCGGTGCTGGCGGGACCGACGGCGGTCGCGTTCACGGGTTCCGATCCGGTCGGTCCTGCAAAGGCGCTGACGCAGTTCGCGTCCGACACGAAGAAGCTGACCATCAAAGCAGCGCTCGTAGACGGCGCGTACTTCGATCCGTCGAAGGTCGAGGCACTATCGAAGGTGCCAGGGCGACCGGAATTGATGGCGCGCCTCGTTGGAAGCCTGCACTCTCCGATCGCGAGGCTGCACGGCGCGTTGAAGGGACATCACCGCAGGCTCGTCTACGTCCTCAGCGCCGTCCACTCCAAGAAATCTGAGTCAGCCGCTTAATTTCGCACAATCGTAAACTGTCGCGGGAGATCGCGACCGGAAAGGGATCTAAAATCCATCATGGCATACGATGATTTGCTCGAGAGAATTGACAAAATGCCGGTCCTCGAGCTTCACGAGTTCGTAAAAGCGCTCGAGGAGAAATACGGCGTGACGGCAGCTGCGCCGGTCGCAGTCGCCGCCGCGGGCGGCGGCGGAGCGACGGGCGCGCCCGCCGCAGAGGCCAAAACCGATTTCGATGTCATCCTCACCGCGGCCGGCGAGAAGAAGATCAACGTCATCAAGGTCGTCCGGGAAGTCGTGGCCGGCCTAGGCTTGAAAGAAGCTAAGGACCTTGTCGAAGGCGCTCCCAAGCCGATCAAGACGGGCGTGACCAAAGACGAAGCCGAGGCGATCAAGACAAAACTTGAGGCCGAAGGCGCCAAGGTCGAGATCAAATAGAAATGTCGCGCGGGCCTTTGCGGTCCGCCGTGGCACCGTGAAGTTCCGCATTTCGAAGGGGGCGACGTACGTCGGCCAACGAGGACATAACGTGGGGCCGACTAGCGTCGGCCCCTTCTTTATTGTCGGCCCCTTCTTCATTGCTTCTTACGGCGTCTGCAATATCAGTTTCGCGTCTGATCCATTGGAGGTCGCGAGGCCTGAAGTCGACGTCATGTGGTCCGCAAACGCGCTGAAGCGCGTGGGGTCCTCTTTGAAGAACTGTTCGATGCGCGCGATGCGATCGTTCGTAGACGGATGATCCTGCACGTACTGTTCGAATCCGGCGTCGCCGTACAGTTTCTCTAACTTGCGGAAGAACCAGATCATGCCCCACGGATTGTATTTGGCCGTGGAGGAAAGGATCACGCCTTCGTGGTCGGCTTGGTATTCTTGCGCGCGCGAGAAATTGAGGAACGCGTAGTTGCCGAGCATGTTGACGATCGTCGCCGTATCCGCGTTGCGGATGAATATGCTCAGGATGTTGCCGATCACGTTCGCGGTCTGCGCCTTGTGCAGACGGTCCATGACGTGTCCGAGCACGAGATGGCCCGTCTCATGGCCTAAGACGTTGGCTAGTTCGTCGTCGTTCTCGGCGTTCTTCAGCAAGGCTTCGTTGACGTAGATGTTCCCGCCGGGCACGGAAAACGCGTTCGCCTGCGCTCCCTTGACGACGATGAAGTTCATCGTGTACCAGTGCGGCTGCGCGGCGGCGCTGATCTTTTCGCCGATGCTGCGCAGAATGGGATAGTAGCTAGACGTGTCGAGGATCTGATTCTGGCTGCGCAATTGATTGTAGACTTGCGCGCCGATTTGGAGCTCTTGCGAGTGATCGTCGGCCGCGGCAGGAAGCGTGCCGTCGAGTGCGGCGAGCGCCACGAAGGCGCCCGCTCCGCAGAGCAAGCAGCGGCGCGAGACGCGGGGGCTGGACGTTGTATTCATGACATCTCAGTAACGCAAAATCGGTGGCTCGAGTTTCCGTGACGTCTGAAGGGGCCGACTGGCGTCGGCCCCTTCAGGGTCAGTGGAGGAAGGGCACGAGCAGCAGCGAGACGATGTTCAGCACCTTGATCATCGGGTTGATCGCGGGACCAGCCGTGTCTTTATACGGATCGCCCACCGTATCGCCCGTGACCGCGGCCTGATGCGCCAAACTCTTCTTGCCGCCGTAGTGACCGTCTTCGATGTACTTCTTGGCATTATCCCACGCCCCGCCGCCCGACGTCATCGAGATCGCGACGAAGAGGCCGGTCACGATCGATCCGACGAGGACGCCGCCGAGCATGAGCGCGGCGTTCTCGCTCGAGATGATGCCGACCGCGCCGAGCAGCACGATGATCACCGGCGTCAGCACGGGGATCAGCGCCGGCACGAGCATCTGCTTGAGAGCGGACGACGTGACGATGTCCACGCAACGGCCGTATTCCGGCTTTCCGGTGCCGTCCATGATGCCTTTGATCTCGCGGAACTGCCTCCGCACTTCCTCGACCACCGCGCTACCGGCCTGACCGACCGCCTCCATGCACAGCGCCGCGAACAGATACGGCAGCGCGCCGCCGATGAGCAAGCCGGCGAGCACGTAGGGTTTGTCGAGCGCGAAGACGAGCGCGGAGGAGGCGAGGCCACCGAGTTCTTGCTGGAACGAAGCGAAAAGCACGATCGCTGCGAGCGCTGCAGAACCGATCGCGTAACCCTTCGTCACGGCTTTGGTCGTGTTGCCAACCGCGTCGAGCGGATCGGTGATGGCGCGGATCTCCGGTCCGAGGTGCGCCATCTCCGCGATGCCGCCGCCGTTATCCGTGATAGGACCGTAAGAGTCGAGCGCGACGATGATGCCCGCCATCGACAGCATCGACATCACGGCGATCGCGACGCCGTAGAGTCCGGCCAATCCGTACGACACGAGAATGCCGACGACGATGACCAGCACCGGCCACGTCGTCGCCTTCATCGAAACCGCGAGTCCGGTGATGATGTTCGTGGCGTGCCCCGTCGTGGAGGCGAGCGCGATCGATTGGACCGGCTTGAACTGCGTGCCGGTGAAGTATTCGGTGATCATGACCATGAGCGCAGTGATCACCAGGCCCACGAGCGAGCACAGCCAGAGATTCAGGCCGGTGAAGCGCGGGTCGATCTGCGATGCGTTCTGCATGATGTGGTTCGTCACGAAATAGAACACGACGGCGGAGATGATGCCGGCGATCGCCAGGCCCACGTACATCGCGCCCATGATGTTCTTGTTGCGCACCTTGACGAACAGGGTGCCAACGATCGAGGCGAGGATCGAGATGCCCCCGAGGACGAGCGGGAACAACGACGAGATCAGCGCGAGTTGAGGATTCGAGGAGAAGACCAATGCGCCGAGCAGCATCGTCGCGATCGTGGTGACGCAATACGTCTCGAAGAGGTCGGCCGCCATGCCCGCGCAATCGCCGACGTTGTCGCCGACGTTGTCCGCGATCACGGCAGGATTGCGAGGATCGTCTTCGGGGATGCCCGCTTCGACTTTGCCCACGAGGTCTGCGCCGACGTCCGCGCCTTTGGTGTAGATGCCGCCGCCGAGACGTGCGAACACCGAGATGAGCGAACAGCCGAAGCCGAGACCGACCATCGCGTTCAGGGCGGAGCGCAGGTCATCCCCGTAGACGGCATGCATGATAGAAAAGTATCCGGCGACCGCGATGATGCCGAGACCCACGACCAGCAGGCCGGTGATCGTGCCGCCCTTGAACGCGACGTCGAAAGCCGCGCCGAGGCCGCCTTTGGCCGCTTCCGCAGTTCTCACGTTCGCGCGAACGGCGACGAACATGCCGATGAAGCCGGTCAATCCGGAGAGCAGCGCGCCGATGAGGAAACCTACTGACGCTTCCCAGCCGTGGAAGACGATCGCGAGAACGATCGCGAGGATGATCGCGACCACCGCGATGGTGCTGTACTGGCGCTTCATGTAGGCCATTGCGCCTTCTTGGATCGCCGCCGCGATCTCGCGCATCTTGTCGTTGCCGTCTGACTTGCGCAATATCCAGGAGGTAAGGATAGCTCCGTAGATGATCGCAGCCAGCCCGCAGATGATCGCAAAGCCGATACCCATCTGCTCCATGGAGAAGTATTGGTGCATCATGTGATGATGTGAAGCCCTTCGTGGTGTCGCGGCGAGCGCCGCACGGCGATGAAGCGGAAGACATACCGGACGCGGTATGTGCGCGAATGGGTTGAAGTTTGCGGTCCGCCATGCGCCTCCTGCGGCGTGGGACGGAGGCTATGCCGGAAGGGTCGCTCGCGAGCGGCGGGAAGCGGCATCCGCGTGGCGAGATTCCTGAGCGCGCGAGCAGCACGCTTCGTGGCGGTGCTCTTCACCGCGACCGTTCTCACCCGGCTCTTCCTGCACTGGATCCCCGGCAACCCCATTCAGATATTGCTCGGCGAGCACGCGTCACATGCAGATGTGATCCGACTGACGCGGGATCTCGGTCTCGATCAGCCTTGGTACGTTCAACTCTTCGCATATCTCGGCCAAGTACTCCACGGCAATCTCGGCGTCTCGCTCGCCGACAACGAACCCGTTGTGAGCAAATTGGCGGCGTACTTCCCCGCCACGGTGGAGCTCGCGTTTTGCGCGATGGTCGTCGCGGTCGTGATGGGAGTTCCGGCCGGCATCATCGCGGCGCTGAATCATCGCACGTGGATCGACACGGCGATCTCGGTGCTCGTGCTCATCGGCGTCTCGGTGCCGGTCTTTTGGCTTGGCTGGATGCTGCTCTGGCTGATCGCGTACGAACCGAGCAAGTTGTGGCACTTGGATCTGCTGCCGATCGGCGGTCGCATCTCGTTGCGCTACGACGTTCCCGTGCGCACGCATTTCATGACCGTCGACGCGCTGCTCGCGCAGAACTGGCCGGCTTTCGGGGACGTGATCCGCCATCTCGCACTTCCGGCGATCACCCTCGGAACGATCCCGATGTCGATCATCGCGAAAATGACGCGCGCCGGCATGCTCGAGGTCATGCAGACCGACTACATCCGTACTGCGCGGGCAAAAGGTCTCAGCAGTTTCGCGGTCGTCGTGCATCATGGGCTGCGCAACGCCTTGATCCCGATCGTGACGATTGTAGGATTGCAGACGGGATTGCTGCTCGGCGGCGCGGTGCTCACGGAGAGTATCTTTGCGTGGCCGGGCGTAGGACGCCTCGCTTTTGAGGCGATCAGCAACCGCGACTATCCATTGATAAATGGAACGATTCTACTCTTCGCCGCGACGTTCGTGACGGTGAATCTCGTGGTGGACGTGCTTTACGCGGTGCTCAATCCTCGCATCCGATACGCGTAGTCGAATGTAGGGCGGGCCTTTACGGCCCGACGGCGCACCATAAAGATCCGCCGCCGGCGGACCATAAAGGTCCGCCCTACATGACGTCTGTCACAGGCCGGCGGCAGGTCGGCATGATACGATAGCCCCATGACCGACCGCACGATGGAGTTATCCGCCGGCGGGCGTCGTCCGTCGTCGCCGGCGCCTCTGCCGCGCAACGTCCACGCGACCCGCGTCTGCGGCCGCTGCATGGCCGGGAATTCGACCGGCGAGACATTTTGCAAAGTATGCGGCGATGAACTGCCGGCGCCGACAGAAGCAGCGCAGACCTTCGATCTCGCGACGCGAAGAATCATATCGCCGCCGCTCGTCGCGCAGTTGATCATCCACGAAGATGGCGTCGGCAGCGCCGGTGGAACTGCTTCCCTGAGCAAAGATGTCACGTTGATCGGCCGCGCTTCTCCGCCCGATCGCGTGTTTCCGGAGGTCGATCTGACAGGCGCCGATCCAGATGTCTACGTCTCGCGCCGTCATGCATTCATTCTGCGCCGCCACGACGGATTTGCGGTCGAAGACCTCGATAGCGCAAACGGTACCTACGTGAACGGGACATGTCGCCTTGCTCCGCACGTGGTCACCTTGCTCAAGGATGGCGACATCGTCACGTTCGGCCGGACCCGCTGCACGTATCGGATGGCGACGCCGAGCGCTTAAAAGCGGTGTTTCGGCTATTCCGGATAGAAGAGAAAATGGGGTCATTTGCGCAAAAAGGGAAAATATCCCGAGCGTAAGAAAGCGAGCCCTTAGCTTGAGTCTATGATGGACTCGGCACCGGGTTGTTGTTTGGTCGCGTTTGATACGGCTATGCAGCGACTCGTTTCGGCGTCTACATGGAGGCGGGCGCGTGGCGGACGTGCGGCGCGGGAGCGCAAGTCTTGCCGGTGGTCAGCAGAAGGACTGGATGACGTCCGGTGAAGTGGCGCGCGCTCTGAACATGACAAGAGCCGCCATCCGGCGTTGGGCGCGCGAGGGACTCGTCGACGCCATCAAGACACCGGGCGGCCAATATCGATTTCGACGCGAAGCGCTCGCCCGTCTCACCGACGTCAAACGGCTCCATCCCAACGGCGCTCCGAGTTCCGCCACGACACGCCGAGGCCGGTCATGACGTCGCGCACGCCGGTTCGAGACCGCTGCACGATCGCCGGCACAACGCTCACCCGCGAAGAGATCATCCATAAGTACCTGCACCTCGTGAAGTATGTCGCGGGCAGGATCTCGATCAATCTTCCCGCGCACGTCGAGATCAACGACCTCGTGAACGAGGGAATTCTCGGCCTCATCGACGCGATCAACAAATACGACGATTCGCGGGGCGTGAAGTTCGAGACGTATGCGATCACGCGCATCAACGGCGCCATCCTCGACGCGCTGCGCGCGCTCGACTGGGTGCCGCGAGCCGTGCGGCAGAAAGCGCGCGAAATGGAGCGCGTTTTCGCCGATCTTGAAGGCAAACTCGGCCGTGCGCCGGACGACGAAGAAGTGGCCGGAGGGCTCGGCATCTCGCTGCGCGACTACCACGCGCTCCTGCTCAAAGTGCGCGGCACGTCGATTCTCTCGCTCGAAGAATTTCTGCCGAACGAACGCGGCCACGATGTCGCGCTCGTCGATTCGCTCAAAGACGGTGGTCCGGATCCAACGTTCATCCTCGAATCAACGGAGATGAAGGGTGCGCTCGCAAGCGCCGTGGACAGCCTGCCGCCGCAAGAGCGGACCGTGATCTCGCTCTATTACTTCGAGGGCCTCACGCTCAAAGAGATCAAGAGCGTGCTCGACGTCTCGGAGTCTCGCGTTTCGCAAATCCACGCCCAAGCGGTGATCCGCCTCCGTTCGAAGCTCAAGGCGATGCATGTCGAGGGTGGTTTCCGCGAAGGCGACCCAAACGTCAAGCAGAAGTACGTCCGGAAAAAGCCGCAGACCGCCAGCTGACGGCTCTTCGCACGCGAATGGTCCGCGGGGTTTCCGGCGAAACCGCCCACGGTGCAGTGGCTTCAAAACTTCCGCGAGGGGCTTGCCAAGACTCGAGGCGAGCTCGCAGGTCATTGGAATGCGCTGATCGGCCGGCGTCTCGTCGACGATGAATTCTGGGATGAATTCGAGGAAACGCTCATCGGGGCGGACTTCGGCGCCGCCACCACGGGCAAGATCGTCGAAGACCTCAAGACGGCGGCCCAGCAGCGCAACCTGACCGCGGCCGACGACGTCATCAAAGCCTTCAGGCAAGACGTCTCCGAGTATTTGCAGCATCCGGCCATGGCGCCGTTGCGCGCCGCCGCCAAACCTCACGTCGTCCTCGTGATCGGGGTGAACGGCTCGGGCAAGACGACGACGATCGGCAAACTCGCGGCACAGGAGCGCAGGAGCGGCAAAACGGTGCTCCTCGTGGCGGGAGATACGTTTCGCGCGGCGGCTGCCGAGCAGCTCGCGATCTGGGGCGGTCGCGTGGGCGCGGACGTGGTGCGCCACAAAGAGGGGGCCGACCCGGCAGCCGTGATCTTCGACGGCCTGGCGGCTGCGAAGTCCCGCAAGATCGATACCGTCTACATCGACACGGCCGGGCGGCTGCAGACCAAACACAATCTAATGGAAGAATTGAAGAAGATCCGGCGCGTGATCGGCCGGGAAGTCGACGGCGCACCGCATGAGACCTTGTTGGTGCTCGACGCGACCACGGGTCAAAATGCGCTCTCCCAGGCGAAGCTCTTTCACGAGGCGACGCAAGTAACCGGGGTCGTGCTCACGAAACTAGACGGCACAGCGAAAGGCGGGATTATCGTCGCGGTGATGGACCAAGTCGATCTTCCGGTCAAGTACGTGGGCTTTGGTGAGAAGATCGAGCAACTCAACGCGTTCGATCCTCGATCGTATGTGGACGCACTATTTTGAGGGGTACAGCTGGTGTCGGAAAAGGATAAAGCTCTCGAGAACGCCCTCGCGCAGATCGAGCGGCAGTTCGGCAAAGGCGCGATCATGAAGCTCGGCGAGGCTTCCACCACAATCGCGATCGAGGTCGTGTCAACGGGGAGCATCGCCTTGGACGTCGCGCTTGGAGTCGGCGGCTTGCCGCGCGGCCGCGTGGTCGAGATCTACGGGCCGGAGTCGTCAGGCAAGACCACGCTCGCGCTGCACTGCATCGCGGAGGCGCAGCGAAACGGCGGCACGGCTGCGTTCATCGACGTCGAACACGCGCTGGATCCGTTGTATTCGTCCAATCTCGGCGTGGATCTGGACAATCTGCTCGTCTCGCAACCCGATACGGGTGAACAAGCGCTCGAGATCGCCGAGATGCTCGTGCGCTCCAACGCCATCGACATCGTCGTCGTCGACTCGGTCGCCGCACTCGTGCCCAAGGCCGAGATCGAAGGCGACATGGGCGACGCCCACGTCGGTCTGCAGGCCCGACTCATGTCGCAGGCGTTGCGCAAGCTCACCGCCGCCATCAGCAAATCGCGCACCACGATGGTGTTCATCAATCAGATCCGCGAGAAGGTCGGCGTGATGTTCGGCAACCCCGAGACCACGAGCGGCGGCCGCGCGTTGAAGTTCTATGCCTCAGTCCGGCTCGACGTGCGGCGCTTGGAGACGATCAAGTCCGGCACCGACGTCATCGGCAACCGCACGCGCGTCAAGGTCGTGAAGAACAAGGTCGCGCCGCCGTTCCGCGTGGCCGACTTCGACATCATGTACGGCAAGGGCATCAGCAAGACGGGCTCGCTCATCGACGTCGGACTCGAGCTCAACTTGGTCGGCAAGAGCGGATCGTGGTACACCTACGGCGACACGCGCATCGGACAAGGCCGCGAAAATTCGAAGACGTATCTCGAGGAACACTCCGACGTCGCCGACGAGCTCGAGACGAAGATCAGGGCCACGCTGCTCAAGCCGAACCAGCCGGCCGTCGACAACGGCAGCGCCCGCTACGCGGTCGTCGGCGAATAGCCGGCCGTGGACGACCCGCTCGCGGCGGTTAGCGTCCGCCCTGCCGACGGCACTCTCGCGGCAGCGGTCAAACTGCTTTCCGTGCGGCGTCTCTCCCGCGCGCAACTCGCTCAAAAGCTGCGCGACCGCGGCTACAATCCGGATTCGATCGATGCGGCCCTCGCTGAATGCGAACGCCGCAAGTATCTCGATGATCGCACATACGCACAACTCCTCCTGAAGAATCTGCTCGAGCGGCGCGCGCTCGGGTCGCTCCGGCTTTTGAACGAATTGATGCGGCACGGCGTCGACGGCGATCTCGCGCGCGCCGTCATCGCGGAGCTCGAGGATTCCGATGAAGCGCGTATCGACCAGGCCTTGGCAAAGCTCGAATCGGCCCGCCCGAATGACGGTTACGGGCAGCTCGGCCGGCGTCTGGAACGACTCGGCTTCGGCGCGCCGGCGATCGCCTCCGCACTGCGGCGCAGTTTTGCGCGTCGCGGTGACATGCCGGACCGCATCGAGAGCCTGGAATGAGCAGCGCGGTTCCGAACCGTTCGGTCGTGCGCGAAGATTTAGGCGGCGGCTTTCATTTTGTCGCCGACGGCACAAGCGAAGCTATCATCGGATCCGGTCTTCCGGATGGCTACGAAATGTGGCTGACGCCGGCATCGGTGAACGCGCGAAACCGCGCCGAACTGGCCGCGTGGGTGGAGCACCGCGCACACGGTGCAGACGCCCGCCTGCGCGGCGTGGATCAAGTGCACGGCACGATCGTCCTCGACGGTGCAGAACTTCGCGATGGGCGCAGGCGCGAGGCCGACGGGGTCAGCGCTTCCTCGGCCGACGACATTCCGGTCGTGATGGCCGCCGACTGCGCGCCGGTTTGGCTTGCAGATGTCTTCGCGCGCGTCTTTGTGCTCGTTCACGCCGGGTGGCGCGGCGTTCGGCGCGGCATCATCGAAGCTGGCGTTCGATCGCTTACATCGCATGGCGGCCGCCCCGAGTGTGCTGTCGCTGCGATCGGCCCGCATCTCCAGGCTTGCTGCTTCGAGGTCGGGCCGGAAGTCGCAGAGCAGTTCCCCGGGTTCACGCAGCCCGCCAGCACGCTGGTTGTCGAGCGGCACAGATCGGATAGCGTTGCCCTTGATCTCGCAGCCTCGATCGCGGCTGCGCTGCACGGCGCAGGTGTGCACACGATCAGCATTTGTGAGGCGTGCACCCGCTGCCGCGCCGACCTGCTGCACTCATACCGGCGCAACGGCAAAGGCGGCCCGCTCATGGCGGCGCTCGCGCTGCTGCCGCAAGCAGGTCTTTGACGATGGCGCGCGATTCGGATCGAGCGGCTAAAGCGCCGGCCACGCGCACGGCGCTCGTCGTCGACGACGAGCCGGCGATCGTCGAACTCGTGCGCGATGCGCTGGACGCCGCCGGCTACTCGGTCGACACCGCGCTCGATGGATTGGCCGCGCTACGCAGCGCGCGCAGGCGCTCGCCGGACATCGTCATACTCGACATAGGTCTGCCGGGTCTCGACGGCTTCGAAGTCTGCCGGCAACTGCGTAAAGAATCGAACGCGCCCGTTCTCTTCCTCACAGCGCGCAGCTCCGAAGTCGACCGTGTCGTCGGTCTTGAGCTCGGCGCAGACGATTACATCATCAAGCCTTTCTCCGCGCGCGAACTTATCGCGCGCGTCCGCGCCGTATCGCGACGCGCGGGCACAGCGCCGCCGGAAGCGGCAGCGCGCCGCGCTGTCGGCGAAATCGAGATCGATTCGCAGAAGCGCGAAGTGACTATCGGCGGCAGGCACGTGCGCCTCAAGCCGCGCGAATTCGACGTGCTGTGGCTGTTGACGTGCAACGAAGGCCGCGTCTTCACGCGCGACCAACTGATCGAGACCGTCTGGGGATTTGATTTCGACGGCGATCCTCGAACCGTTGACGTCCATGTGCGCCGCATCAGGCGTGCCATCGCCGACGACGCGCGTGCCCCGCGCTATTTGCACACCATACACGGACTTGGCTATAAGCTCGTCGCACCGCCAATCGGATAGCGGCATGCGCCCGAGAACCGAGCGCCGCGACTTGCCATCGCGTATCCCTGAACTGCGCGGACTCATCCCCGCGTTGCGCGACCTTGCGCAGCGCCGGCGAGCGGCGCCATTGCTCTATCTCGAGATCACGGGGCTAGACGGGCTTCGGTCCGCGGCGCGTCACAAAGCGCTGCGCGCTTGCAAACGCGCGGTTGCGGCTGCGCTCGCGGCGTCGGCTGGGAGCGTCCTGCGGCGAGGCGATGCGGTCGCCGCCGGACCCAATGCCGCATGGTTCGCCGCACTGTTGGTTGGACGGTCCATCGATGTTGCCCACCGGCCGGGGGCGCCGGATGCGGACCTCGTCGTCGCGGCAACGCGGCTGCGCCAGGCGGTGCTCGCCGCTTTCCGCGACGAAGCTGCGCGCGGCAAGATACCGGCCGGAGCGGGGGTGCGCGCGGGGTGGACGGTCGTGGAACCCGCCGACGCGGGCGCTGCACTCGCGGAATTTCGCCTCGCCGTCCGCGGCGCGGCGGTTGTGGCGCGTATCGAGGAGCGCCGCGCAGCATTTCTCGCGAGCGTGACCCACGAGCTGCGCACGCCCCTGACGGCGATCATCGGCTACGCCGAACGGCTGCAAGCGGGCGGCCGGAAGGCGCCGGGTTCGCTGCAACGCGACCTCGCGATCATCGAGTCGGAGGGTCGCCGGCTGGCGCGGCTCGTCGAAGGCTTGATCGACGCAGGCGCGTGGGGCGCCGGAAGCCTTCGCCTGCGCACTGAGCCGGTAGGCATCGGTGAGCTCACCGATGCGGGGTGGGCCACGGTTGAACCGCGTCATGCCGTTCGAAAGGTGAATTTCCTACGGCGCGGCGACGCGACGGTTTCGGCGGACCGCGAACGGCTGCAGCAAGTGCTCGTCAACGTGCTGGACAACGCAGCGCGGCATGCGAGACACAGCGTGACGGCCACCATCGCGCGCCGCGGCGGAAAGATCCGCATCGCCATCGAGGATGACGGCGCCGGCTTCGCGGCCGAGGCGATTCGCGATTTCGCTCGGCCGTTCGCGGTCGGGCCGCTCGGCCACCTCGGCCTCGGACTGTCGATCGCGCGCCTCCTCGTCGAAGCGCACGGCGGCACGCTGCGCGCGTCGCCGCGCCGTAACGGCGGCGGCGCGAGCGTCATCGCCACATTACCCGTTCGCGATCCGAAGTAGGGCGAGCATCGCTCGCCCACGCCGCAGGAGCGCTGAAAGTCCCAGACTAACGTTGTTTCTAAGAATGCGCCGCTAAAAGACACGGAGCGTCGCGCGGTGCCGTCGCGGGAGGAGCGCGGGTGAGGATCTGGTTGGCCGTATCAACCGCGGTCGCATTGTTATGCGCTGCGGCCCCGACCATTGGCCAGGCTGAAGAACTCGACGCGATCTCAAAAGCTGCCGCCGACTTTCACGGCGGCAGCCCCGATACCGGGCTCTTGTATCAACAGTGCCTGTTGACCACGATCCGAAACGACGTCTCGTATGCGCCCGACTCCACAGCCTACGTCATAACGGGCGACATCGGCGCCATGTGGCTGCGCGACGCGAGCGCGCAAGTGCGGCCGTATCTCTATTTCGCCGACGACCCCGATGTCCGTACATTGCTGAAAGGCGTCATCGCGCGCGAGGCCAACGACCTGCTGGTGGACCCCTACGCGAACGCGTTCAACCGGAACTACAAAGTCGCCGAAGAGAAATTCGAACTCGACTCGCTCTCGTATCCGATCTGGCTGGCGTGGACGTACTGGAAGCAGACGGGCGATACGACGCCGTTCACACTCTCCGCGAAGCACGCTTACGAGTCGGCGCTCGGCGTTATGGAGTTGGAGCGCGATCACCAGCTCTCCCACTACACGAACCGCTCGCTCCCTAACGGCGGAAGCGGAGCGATCGTCGGATACACGGGCATGATATGGACCGGCTTCCGGCCGTCGGACGATCCGGCGGAATATGGGTATAACATCCCAGACAACATGTTCGCAGTGGTCGCGCTGTCCGATCTCGCCGACCTCGAAGAAAACGTCTGGCACGACGACGCGATGCGCGCGCAGGCGATCGACGTGCGTGACGGCGTACGAACCGGCATCAACGACTACGGCATCGTCTATACGGATAAGTATGGATACATCTACGCCTACGAAGTGGACGGGCTCGGCAAATCGGATCTGATGGACGACGCAAACGTGCCCAGCCTGTTGTCGATACCGTACATCGGCTACGAGCCCGCCACGAGCGCGGTCTATCAGAACACGCGCCGCTTCGTGCTCTCGCCCGACAATCCGTACTATTTCACGGGAGCAGCGGCGAGCGGTGTCGGCAGTCCGCATACGCCGCGGGGTTACGTCTGGCCGCTCGCACTCGTCATGCAAGGGCTCACCACGACCGACGCAACGGAAGTCTCCACAGTCGTCGCAGAGCTGCATAACTCGGACCTTGGAGATCATCTGCTGCACGAATCATTCGATCCGAACGAACCCGCACGATATACGCGATCGAATTTCGGCTGGCCGTGCTCGCTGTTCGCGGAGCTCGTGCTCAATCGGGTGATGGGCTACGCGACGTTGCCGGTAGCCGACCTCGGCGGGGCGTCGCCGCGCGTCGAGCGCGCCACTGCGGCCGGTCATTGAACGACCACGCGAAAGGACCGCCGGCATGCCCGTACACGTTGTCGTAGGCGCTCAATGGGGTGATGAGGGCAAAGGCCGCATCGTCGATTTCTTGAGCACGCGCGCCGATATCGCGGCGCGCTACGGTGGAGGCGCCAATGCCGGGCACACCGTCCGCGTCGGTGAGAAGACCTACAAGCTGCGCATCGTTCCCAGCGGCGCAGTTGCCGGTTGTGAAGCGTGCATCATCGGCCCGGGCACCGTCATCCATCCGGAGACGTTTCTGGCAGAGATCGAGAAGCTTGCCATGGCCGGCGTGGACACATCCCGCATCTGGATCTCCGACCTCGCGCATCTTATCATGCCGTATCACATCGCGCTCGAAAGATCGCGCGAGACCGCCCGCGGTGCAGACGCACTCGGCACGACCGGGAACGGTATCGGACCCGCATACGGCGATCGCGTCGCACGAACAGGCATCCGCGCCGGCGATCTTCGCGAGCCGGCGCGCTGCAAGGCGATCATCGCTGCAAAATCCGCAGAGCTCGGCAGCGCCGGGATCGCATTCGACCCTGCTGAGGTCTGGCGCGGTCTCGAGGCGCTCTCCGCCACGCTCCTCGCGCACGTCTGCGACACGGTGAGCATGATCAATGTCGCCCTCGACCACGGCAAGACGGTGCTTGCAGAGGGTGCACAAGGCAGCATGCTCGATGTCGGTCTCGGAACGTATCCGTACGTCACGTCGTCCGTCACGGTTGCCGGCGGAGCCGGCGCCGGACTTGGATTCGGACCCACTCGCATCGCGTCCGTGATCGGTGTCTCGAAGGCGTACGCCACGCGCGTCGGCAGCGGGCCGTTCCCCACCGAAGATTTGGGTGAAGCCGGCGAGCGGTTACGTGCCATCGGCCGCGAGGTCGGCGTCGTCACCGGACGGGCGCGCCGTTGCGGCTGGCTCGATCTCGTCGGCCTGCGCTATGCGGTCGCCGTCAATGGGATCACCGAACTTGCGCTTACCAAACTTGACGTGCTCGACGATTTCGACGAGATCCAGGTTGGCGTCGGCTACGATGGCGACGCGGCGCTCTCCGTTCCGCTTCAGATCGCAGCCGGCGCGAAGCCGCGCTTCCAGTCTTTGCCCGGTTGGAAAGAGCCCACGGTGAATACACGAACGTTCGGCGATCTTCCGGCGCATGCGCGATCGTATGTGGAATTCGTCGAAAGAGCATGCGGGATTCCGGTCACCCTTATCTCCGTCGGACCGGAGCGAAGCCAGATCGTCGAGCGCGGCGCGCGAATCCCAGTGCAAGCCGCAGGCGCGTGAGCGCGCAGCGCACCCTGGAGACCGTCAAGGCGATGGAGCGTCGCGTCCGGGCGCGGCTCAGCTCTGCGGCGCTCCGGAGTGGTCGCGTCGCAGCACAGCAGCGGCTCGTGCGAGGCGAATCGGCCGGTCGCCTGCGAAGTTTTGCGGCCGGTCGATCGCACTGCGCGTTCTCGTGTTCCATCGCCGCGGCACGCGATGCGGTCGTCCACGCAGTGGACGAGATGCTGGCAGCTGAAGCGCGAGAAGCCGACGGCGAGCAAGCGCGGGCTGCCGCCGCGCTGCTCCCGTGGGCGCGTCTCCGCACAGGACTCGAGCGCCTTCGCGCGCGTCAGACCGGAGCCGGTCCGCGATGAGCCGCATGGACGAAGATGCCGCCCAACGATTTGCCTCGTCGCTTGCGCATTTCACACCGGAATCTTCGCGCGCGCGAACGCGCGGAACGCCGCACGATATCGATGCCGTCCGCGCAGACTTGAGCGCCGCCGCGGCGACCGAAGCGTTCGGTCGCGCGCTCACCCAGGCGGTCGCGACATACCTGAACAGGCCAGTCCGAGTATCGAGCGACGTGCGGGCGAGCGGTGCTCGCCCACGCGATATCGTGGTGTATGCGGCGGATATCGGCGCGACTCGATGGTGGGTCGAATTCGATGTCCGGTTGGTGTGGAGTTTCGCGGACGCCATGCTGGGCGGAAACGGTGCGGCGGAACGGCCGAAAAACGCAAAGCGCTGCGAAGAACTCGCCGCGCGCGTTGCGGCGATCTTTCTCGCGGAGATCAGCGCGATCGCATCATTCGCTCCGCCGCTGTCGGTTCGGATCGCAGACGATGTGTGGCAGCACGACGCGCAGATCTTCGGCATGTGCGCCGTCGGAGCAGACACCTTTGCGTGGCGCGCCGGCGTCGCGTCGGCATCGGGAGTCGAAGCGATCGAGACCAAGGATGAATCGTTTCGTGCTCGCGCGCCCGCCGAAGCGCCTCTCGAAACGGACGAACGGACACGGAGCGAACGCGTCGGCGCGGCGCTGACCGCGGCGTGTTCGACATTGCAGGGTGCGTTGCGATGCGCGGTGTCATCGGGCCGGCCGACGGTTCACGAAATCGACGATGCGCAATTGCCGCCGGCCGCGCTGCGCCTTGCACTCACGGCCGGCGGACCGGGAGGCGCGCTCGTGCTCTCGGCGCCGAGCGCCGCGGTCGTGGCCCTAGCGTCCGGCGTCGCGGGCGTTGCCGCACCCGAAGCGGCTGAGTCTGGTCCGGTCGTTCTCGCGGCGGCCGAAGCCGCGCTGCGCCAGTTGATCCGCGAAGTTGCCGACCGATTGCCGCGACTGACCGGGGTTCCGCAGCGCATCGTCCATCTCGCCCCCGACGCGCAGTTGGCGCGTGCCCGATGCGTAGCGGCGAACATCGAGCTCGAAGTCGCAGGCTCGGCCGCCGACCTCAGCTTCATCGTGCCCGCCTGGATGACGGAGCCGCTCTGATGAAAGCGTTGAGGCACTTTTTCGAGCGGCTTCGCCGCCGGCCGCTCGCGCAGATCGATGTTGCGGCAGCGCGGCCGCTCGGACAGCACGCGACCGTCTACGTCATCGACATCGACGGCAGCCGAACGGTCTTCGCCGCAGGGCCGCACGCGATGTGCTTGCTCGCACGGTACCAAGTACCTAACGCCGCGAGCGACGCAACGGCGGGACACATCGAGGCCACCGTCTAACCTATCGGATATGTGGGATACCGCGCGCGCATGAGGCGTCTCTACCCGTTCGTCTGGACGATAGCTTTCCTCGCATCGGCGGTTGGCACGTACTTGCTCGTCCGCACGCTCACGTCGCTCGACGAATGCGATCCCACGCGCGACCGGATCCGAGCGTTGATCGACGAAGCCGATCAACTGCTCCATACGCTTGACGATCAGCGGCGCGCCTAGAGCGCCCGCCGACGGCTCGATCCTTCTCGACGATCTTCTCGAGAACGGCCAAGGGGTCGGGCGCGCCGACGGAGTCGTCACCTTCGTCACAGGTGGGCTGCCTGGTGAACGCGTTCGCGTCGCCATCGATGCGGTCAAGCGCAATTATCGCAGCGGTCACGTCACCGAAATCGAAGAGCGATCACCAGATCGCGTTGACGCCGGTTGTGCCGTGTTCCCACGTTGCGGCGGTTGTCAGACCCTGCATTTGCGCGACGAAGCCGAGCGCGAATGGAAACGCCGGCTCGTTCGCGACGCGCTCATGCGCATCGGCGACCTGCCGGACGTCGAAATCGCGCCAACCGTTTCGGGTACGGGTGATGGGCGCACCGGTTACCGCAATAAGGTCACGCTCGTCTGCCGCTACCATAAAGGTGCGATGCGGCTTGGATTCTTCGAGGCGCGATCGCATCGGCTCGTCGCAATTGAAGAGTGCCCCGTGCTGCTGCCGCGTCTTGACGCCGCCGTCAAATCGCTTGTGCGGTTCGCGTCGGAGGTGCCCGCTGTGTGTGAAGGCGCGACGCACATCATCGCGCGCGCAAGCGCGACCGGCGATGAGCTCGTCGTCGCATTTACCGGCCCGAGCGCGAATCGCAGGCTCGGCGCGCACACGGAAGAGCTGCGCCGGCGGCTGCCCCAACTCACCGGCATCGTCATGACGTGGGATTTGGCCGGCGAGAACGCCGTCTTCGGGCGGCGGTCGGCAGTGCTGTGGGGAAGCCCCGTCGTGCGCGAACGCGTGGCCGGCGCGACGTTCTCGTTCGGCATCGCATCGTTCTTTCAGATCAACACGGCCGTACTCGAGCTCATCGCGCGGGAGATGCTCGCGCGGCTCGCGGGTGCGAATCGCATCGTCGACCTCTACTGCGGAGTGGGGACGTTCAGCGTCATCGCCGGTATGCATGGAATGGCAACCACCGGGGTGGAGTCGTTTGCGCTCGCCGTGGGCGAAGCAGCGGCCAACGCTGCCGAGAACGGTTTGACCCGTTCGGCATTTGAATGCGCTACCGTCGCCGACGCGCTCAAGGCCGAGCGCGGCGCCACGCTCCTCGCGGGCGCTGACGCGGCGATTCTCGATCCGCCGCGGAAAGGCTGCGAACCGGAAGTGCTGGCCGCGTTAGCAGCGTCAGGCGTGGGTCGGTTGCTCTACGTCTCGTGCAATCCGGCGACCCTTGCGCGCGATGCCAAGGCGCTTTCATCCGGCGGCTTCACCCTCGGTAAGGTCACGCCGTACGATATGTTTCCGCATACGGGGCATGTCGAGGTTCTTGCCGAATTCACGAGATAACAACACGCGGCGGACCTTTGAGGTCCGGTATGTAGGGCGGACCTTTGCGGTCCGGTATGTAGGGCGGACCTTTATGGTCCGCCTAAAGGCGGAGGCGTATGACCGACGTACCAATCGATATCGCGCACGTCGCCAAGCTGGCGCGCATCGCGCTGACCGACGATGAGTCTGCTGCCTTCACGGCGCAGTTCGCCAAGCTCTTCGATTACATCGAGGAATTGCAGGCGCTCGATGTCACCCACGTCTCCGCGACCGCCCAAGTCATCCCGATCATGAACGTCATGCGCGACGACATGATCCGCGACTGTCTGGATCGCGCGGCCGCGCTCGCGAACGCGCCGGAAACGAGCGGCCCGTACTTCAAAGTGCCGCGCATCCTGGAATGATCGGAGCATGCTGACCGGTCACGAGATTCGCGATCGCATAGCACGTCGCGAGACATCCGCTCTTGAGGTGGCGAAGCGCTCCATCGATGCCGTTGCCGCATCCGAGCCGGAACTGCGCGCCTATCTCACCCTCACACCGGAGTACGCGCTGGCTCGCGCCGCCGAGATCGACGCACGCATCGCCCGCGGCGAAGATTGTGGAACGCTTGCCGGAGTGCCGGTGGCGATCAAAGATCTGTTCTGCACGCAAGGCGTGCGCACGACCAGCGGTTCGAAGATCCTCGCCAATTTCGTGCCGCCCTATTCCGCCACGGTCGTCGCCAAACTTGAAGCGGCCGGCGCGGTCATGATCGGCAAGACGAACATGGATGAGTTCGCGATGGGCTCGTCGTGCGAGAATTCCGGCTTCCATCCCACACGCAATCCCTGGGATCCGTCGCGCGTGCCCGGCGGCTCGTCCGGCGGAAGCGCTAGCACCGTGGGAGCGCGCGGCGTGCCGATCGCGGTTGGGACCGACACCGGCGGATCGATCCGCGAGCCTGCGTCGTTCTGCAACATCGTCGGCGTCAAGCCGACCTACGGCCGCGTCAGCCGCTACGGGATGATAGCGTTTGCGTCGTCGTTGGATCAAGCGGGCCCGATGACCGCGGACGTGCGCGATGCCGCTATCGTGCTCGAAGCCATCGCCGGTCACGACCCGATGGACTCGACGAGCGTGGACGTGCCCGTGCCGCACTACGCCGACGCGTTGCGCGAGGACCTCAAAGGCGTCAAGATCGGGATCGTGCGTGAGTTCGAGAGCAGCATCGGGGGAGACGCCGCGATGAGCGCGCTGTATAAGGAAGCGTACGCGTCGCTTGTCCGCCTCGGCGCAGAACTGGTCGAGGTCTCGCTGCCGCACGCCAAGTATGGGCTCGCGACGTACTATCTCATCGCTCCGGCGGAGTGCTCTTCGAATCTCGCGCGCTACGACGGCGCGCGATACGGCGTCCGCGTGGATGGCGACGGCGACGTCTATCAGATGTTCGAACGCACGAGAGCCGCGGGTTTTGGGCCGGAAGTGAAGCGTCGAATCGTTCTCGGCACGTATGCGCTCTGCTCGGGGTATTATGACGCCTACTACGTGCGCGCGCAGAAAGTGCGCACGCTGATGAAACAAGATTTCGATACCGCGTTTGCGGCGTGCGACGTCATCGCGTGTCCGGCGGTCTCGTGTCCGCCGTTCGCGCTTGGCGCCAAGTCGGACCCTGTTGCCATGTATCTCATGGACTACTTCACGATTCCGATGAGCCTTGCCGGCATCGCCGCGATGTCGGTACCGGCCGGCTATGTGGATGGATTGCCGGTCGGGTTGCAGATCGCCGCGCCGGCCTTCGAAGAAGGGCGAATGTTGGGCGTTGCGCACGCCTACGAGCAGAGCACGCGTTTTGCGTGGGCGCGCGCGCCCAAAGTGGGCGCAGCGTGAAGAACAGCTCGACAACCGTCACTGAAGCAGAAGCGCACGATTTCGAGCCGGTGATCGGCTTGGAAGTGCACGTCGAGCTCAAGACCAAGAGCAAGATGTTCTGCGGCTGCCGCAACGAGTTCGGCGCCGAGCCGAACACGTGGGTGTGCCCGGTCTGTCTCGGCATGCCCGGCTCGCTGCCCGTCATCAACCGCGTGGCGGTGGAGTATCTGTGCAAGGCCGGCTTTGCGCTCGGTTGCGACGTCGCGCCGTTCTCAAAATTCGATCGCAAGAACTACTTCTATCCGGACATGCCGAAGAACTACCAGATCACGCAGTTCGACCGGCCAATTTGCGCGGGCGGCGCGGTGCCGCTGCACGATTTCGCCTATCCGAAGGATGCGCAGAAGAGCATCGCGCATCCGGGGAAGGCGGTGAAGCTCACGCGCATTCATCTGGAGGAGGACGTGGCGAAGTCG
>DATGJI010000044.1 GCA_035295225.1 Candidatus Eremiobacteraceae bacterium
GCACCGCGAACTCGTCCCCGCCCAAACGCGCGACGACGTCCTCCTGGCGGACCGCTCCGCCCAAACGACGCGCCGCCTCCACGAGGATATGGTCGCCACCCGCGTGGCCGAGCGTGTCGTTGACCTCCTTGAAACGGTCGAGGTCGATGTAGACCAAGCCGAAGCGGCGCTGATGGCGACGCGCCGCGGCGATCGTCTCGCCCAAGCGATTGTGGAACTGCGTCCGGTTGGCCAGCGCCGTCAGCGGGTCGTGAAACGCGAGGTATGAGATGCGCTGGTCCTGCTCTTGCATCAAGAGGATGCGACCGATATAGTCGGCGAGCAGCTCGATGTAAGTGCGATCCTCATCGTCAAACGGCTCGTTCGAGCTGCGTTGCGAACAGAACATCAGCGCGTACGTCTTGCCCGCGACGGACAGCGGGGTGGCGATCATGGCGCGCAGCTCCGACTCGACGACGCGCGGGTGGTTGCGCGTGTGCTCGTCGGCGATGAGATCGTCATAGTCGATCGTCTTGCCGGCTTGGATCACAAACGCCCCAAAGGACTCGTTCGGCGGCAGCTCTTTCCCTCGCCAGATCACCGCCCGCTCGTCGTTGTTCGTGTAGTCGACGACGATCCGGTCGCCCTCTTGGCGCACGATGACGCCGATGGGCAAGCCGAGGGCGCGCGCGCCTTCTTCCAGCACGCGGGTCGCCAGATCGGCGCGGTCGAGGTCGGAGCGGCTGACGACACGCCACAACGCGTCCAGCCGATCGAGCCGGCGGCGCGCGCGTCGTTCCTCGACTGCGAGGTCGGTGACGTCGCGAAAGCTCCACACCCGGCCGACGGCCTTGCCGTCCACGCGCTGAGGAACCGAGAGGCGCTCGTAGACGCGCCCGTCCTTGAACTCGATGACGTCGAAGCTCTCGGCATCCGGATGCGCGTAGAGCTCCTGCACCTTGTCGATGAACGCTTGCGGGTCGCTGAGCTGTTCGAGGACGAATTCGAGGGCGCGGTCGTCGTCACGCATGTTGAGCACTTCTTCCGGCAAGCGCCACAAGCGCGCGAAGCGCTCGTTGAAGCGCACGATCTTGCCCACGCGGTCGACGACCAAGATACCGTCTGCGGTCGCTTCGAGCGTGGCGAGCAAGAGCGAATGCTCGTTGAGCAGATCTTCATACCCGCGCGCGCGCAGCGCCGTCTCGCGTGCGACGAGCACGAACTGCCGGCTGCCGTTGGAAGAGACTTCGTGCACGGTCACGCGCAACGGAAACGATGCGCCGGATTTATGCGTGCCGAAGGTGCTGCACGCGCCCACTCGTAGCGCTTCCGGGATGATCGTGGTGAGCGGCCGCCCCGTCAGCTCGCTCGGCGAATAGCCGAACAGCCGTGCTGCGGCGGGGTTGAACGATTGTATCGTGCCGGCTTCATCGTAGGCGACAATCGCGTCCGCGATCACCATGGTATCTATAGATATCGGTCGCAGCCGACATTGAGGCGCAGCGCGCTAGAAGCCACGACCCCTTATCGGCGCCCGATTTACACCGAAATCCGCAGACTGTGACGACGAAGGGTAGGCCTGGCCCCGCTAGTATCCCGCCCGCGGAGGGTCAGCCGGACCCTTGCCGCCCGACCCAAAGTCCGGTTAGAGCTTCACGTTGACGGTGAAGTACGCTTGGAACGGCAGTTTGGTGCCGAGGAACTGGGTGTTGTTGTTGCCGTTCTGCACGGTATAGGGATACGTGTAGTTCGGGTCGCCCGCTGCGCTGACAAACGTGCTCGAGTTAGGAGCAACGCTGAACGGCAGCGTCGTGTAGGTGCAAAAATCTCGTCGATCCCATGCATAGCCGCGCTGATGGCATGAATCGATGATGTTGGTCATCGCGAGATTGAGCTGAACGCGTGGTGCGACTTGGTAGCCCAGTTGGAGATTGCCCGTCAGCCGGGCGGGCTGCACGAACGCTCCCATCGGATCGAACTGCCCGGTGAAATCATCCGGAATCACGAGCGTGGCTCCGCTCGTCGCGGGATCGCTGCCGATCATCGCGAGCGGCGTGCCGTAGTAGGAGCCCGAGCTGAACGTCAGCGACGGCGTCGCCGTGAACTTGTCGTGTTTCCACTGCGCAAGCAGCGTCCCCGTAAAGGGCACGCCGAAGCCGTTGCCTGCAGCGAGCGGCTCGTCGGGAATGACGTCGTAGGGCACGTAGTCCGCGTTCGGATCTTCCAACGGCTGGGCGACGCGATTCCAATACGGGTTCACGACGTGGTTGGCCGTCGAGCAGGTCGGGTCGGGACCGCCGGAGGCAGTGAAGCACTGCGCCGCGGATTGGCCCGAGCTCGTGCTGCCGCACAGCGCGGTGCCGAATTGCGTCTTGCCCGCGTCGGCGCCGCCCGCACCGCATGCCGAGGTGTACGCGTTGTAGTTCGCGATCGACTGATTGATGATGTCGAGCACGTTGAGTCCGCTCGCGAATTTGTTGTAGTGGAAGCGGCTATGGTTGTAGGTCAGCGAGACGAGCGCGGACAGACCGTTGCGGTTGAAATCGCCTTTCTGGAAGGCGAACTCGAGCCCATACGATTTCTCGCTGCCGACGTTCACGCCTGATTCGTTACCGCTCGTATCGAGCAAGATGTTCTCGAACTGGCCGGTCGTGCCGCGATAGTA
>DATGJI010000045.1 GCA_035295225.1 Candidatus Eremiobacteraceae bacterium
AGGAAGGCGCGATATTTCGCATCCAGCGGTGCCGCGCGCAGCGGCGACGCGAGTTCGCCGAGCGTGCCGCGGATATCGTCGATCAACCCTTGCGAGGTGCCCATGACGTCTGATGTCTGATCGATCGTGCCGTTGACGTCCCGATTGAGCCGATTGAGTCCGTCGGTGGCTTTATCGAGGTTGTTGCCCTTCACTTTTGGCTGGCCGAGATTGGGCACGGCACCGGTGAGGATGTTCAACTGGTTGACGAATGTCTCGATCTCGTGTCCGCCCGACGCCGCGCGATCGGCGAGCAACGCCCGGTCGTCGGCGTTGATGCTGTCGGCGATGCTCAGCTGCGCGGCGGCGGCCGCGATCGCCGGATCGCTCGCAGTGCCCGCCAGCGCGACGATGGAACGATTGTCACTCGCGAAATTGGCCGAGACGGCTGTCTGGGCTTTCGACCTGCCGTCGGCGGCGAGCGCGTCGTTGGGAGCCAGAGCAAGTGCGCGGTTCAACTTCACGAGCGCGTACGAGTAACGCCCTTCGTCTGCATCGTGCAGCGCCTGCGCGAGGATCTGCGGCTCGTTGGTCTGGCTCAGTTCAGGATAGCCGAGCACGTGCGAAACGCGGTCTTTTGCTCCCGGGTGATCCTCGAAGTATTTGTCCGTATCGGCGTTGCCTTCGGTGGCTCCCAGTTTGGCGAGGGTGTCGGCACTGGACTGCGGGTCGTAGCCGGCCCGCGACATCAGCAGCAGACCGTATTGGTCGGCCTGCAGTTCGTCTTCGCGCGAGAACTTCGCGAACGCGAGGTCGCCGCCGTATCCGCCCAGCGCATAGCCGATCGGCGAGAGCACCGAAAGAACGCCCACGAGGATGCTGAGCAGATTGCCCCGTTGGTTGAGCGTGATCACGTGCCGTCGCTCGATGTGCCCCATCTCGTGACCGAGCACGGAGGCCAATTCATCGTCCGCTGAGACAAAATTCAGCAGTCCCATGTCAACGTGGACGAAACCGCCGGGCAACGCGAATGAATTGATCTCGTTCGAGTCGATGATCTCAAACTGATATGTGATGTCTGTGCGAGCCCGGTACTTCGCGAGATTGCCGCCGATGTGCTGAACCCACTGCGTGAGAAACGGATCGGTCACGATCACGCTTTGCGCATCGACTTCGGCGTTCTGCTGCTTGCCGAGCGCGATCTCCGCTGCCGTGCTCATCGCCGCCGCCGGCGCCGGCGTTGAGCAATACGCCGTCATCCAGATGCTTGCGCCGATGAGAATCAGGGCGATGAAACGCATGCGGAGGCCTTCGGGGCAAGCAATGCTTGCCCTACTACGATGACGCCTTCTAATGAAGGGATTGACTTCTAATGAAGGGGCCGACGCTAGTCGGCCCACGTTGTTTTCGCTTGGGCCGACTAGCGTCGGCCCCTTCAAATCACGAGATGAGCGGCGGGTGACGGCGGTGCCAATCCGTTTTCGTTTGCAACGATGCGGCCACGCTCACGAGTCGCGGTTCGGAGAGCGCCGGACCGACGAACATCACGCTCGTCGGAAGTCCGTGCAGGCCAAATCCCGACGGCGCGGCGACGGCCGGGATACCGACGAGATTGCACGCCGTTATGAGCGGACCGTCCGAGAACCCCGGATACGACTTGTCGAACGACTGAGCGATCGGCGGCGCGACCGTGGAAAACGTCGGCGAGACGAGCACGTCGACGTCGTCGAAGATCTTCTCGAATGCGCGCCGCATGGGGGCACGCAACCGCATCGCATCCACGTAGTCTACCGCGGGCGCCACGAGATTCGAGTAGCCGCCCCTGCGGCCGTCGGGATCGGAGAGCGCCTTGCAGCGACCGTCATCGATGATGTCGCGAAACGCCGCGCCGCCTTCGGCCGCGATGATAATGCCGACCATGTCGTTGTATGGAAAGTCGGGCAGCGATATTTCGGTGACTTTGGCTCCCGCAGCGATTGCATCCAGCGCGGCGTGGTAGTTCTTGCGCACTTCCGGCTGGCACTTGTCCTCGGCGCCTTTCACCGTCGCAAAGCGCAGAGGGCCTGAAGGCATGACCATGGCGGTCATCCGATTCGGCAGCGACGTCGCGTCGTTTTGATCCGGTCCCTTGATCGCGTTCAACACGATTCCCGCATCGATCGCGTTTCTGCACATCGGGCCGAGCTTGTCCATAGTCCAAGAGAGCGCCATCGCGCCGTGCCGGCTGACGAGGCCGTACGTCGGGCGTAGGCCAGTGATGCCGCAATACGACGATGGATTTGTGATCGAGCCGTCGGTCTCGGACCCGATCGCGAACGGCACGAGTCCTGCGCTGACGCATGCACCAGGACCGCTCGACGACCCGCCGCTCCAATATTCGGTGTTCCACGGCGTTTTGCACGGACCGGTAAAGGACGCGTCGGCTTGGTTATAGCCCATGCCGCCTGCCAGTTCGATCATGGCGAGCTTGGCGAGGAGCACGGCACCCGCGTCGTGCAGCCGCGCAACGACCGTCGCATCTTCATCGATCACCTGCGATCGGTACGGCGCGGCGCCCCACGTCGTCGGGCCGCCTCGGGCGGCGAGAAGGTCCTTGACGCCGTACGGAATGCCATGCAAAGGCCCGCGATCGTGTTCGGCCGCGAGATCGGCGTCGGCCGCGCGCGCTTCGGCGAGCGCGCGATCACGCAAGATCGTCACGACGCTGTTCAGCTTCGGTCCGACGAGTTCGAGCCGCGCGATGAAGAACTGAGCCAATTCCACTGCAGAGACACGGCGCGCACGAAGCGCCGCTCCGAGTTCGCCGATGTCGGCGAATGCCATCGCGCTTTCAACCATGATTTGACGCTCCGAGCGGCGAGAACACGAAGTCTGGTTCATCGCTGTTGCGCAAGCCGCGATTGCGGAACGATTTGCTCGAATCCAAGAAACCGTCGATATCGCCGGCGATCTTTGCGGTCATCGCGTCATCCAGCTTCGCGGCCGGTAACGATGCTTGGAGATGCTTGGCCATGCATTTAGCCGTTGCCGATGGACCCGGAGGGGGCGCCGCTTCAGCCGGAGCGGCGGCGAAGTCGCCGACGTCGTCCGAGTGCCGACGCGACGACGCGGCCAGACCTCCCGCGATAAGGGCTGTCGCAGCGAGACTGGAGACAATAACAAAGCGGCGTGTTGGCACAAGTGTGTCCTCCGTCCGCGGCGAGTTAGGCGTGCTGCCGCCACTCCTTTTTCGATGCGGAACGCCTGCATGGTTTCGCGCGGGAATCGGCAAACGGCCGCATCTCGCATTCAGCCGGTCAACGCAGCTACGACGATCGAGGAGCCATCAATGCCGGACGACTCGCCGCAAGCAATCGAAGCGCTCTTCGCGGAGAACCGCGCGTTCCCGCCACCGCCCGGCTTTGCGGCTAAAGCCGTGTGCAACGATCCTACGATCTACGAACGCGCGATGAAAGACCCCGAGGCTTTCTGGGCAGGCGAGGCGCGCCGGCTCGAGTGGTTCTCGCCGTGGGAAAGCGTGCTGGATTGGGAACCCGGCGAGAAGCGCGCGCGCTGGTTCGACGGCGGCACGATCAACGCGTCGTTCAATTGTCTCGACAGACACGTACGCGATGGTCATGGTTCGCAGGTCGCCTATTACTGGGAAGGCGAGCCGGGCGACGAACGCCGCATCACGTACGCAGATCTTCTCGCCGAGACGTGCCGCCTGGCAAACGCTTTACGCGAGCTCGGCGTGAAGCGCGGCGACCGCGTGGCGATCTACATGGGCATGGTGCCGGAGCTGCCGGTTGCGCTGCTCGCGTGCTCGCGCATCGGCGCGATCCACTCCGTCGTGTTCGGAGGATTTTCAGCGGACAGCCTGCGCGATCGCATCATCGACGGCGAGTGCGTCGCTGTGATCACGCAAGACCTTGGGTGGCGACGCGGCGGCAAGATCGCGCTCAAGCAGATCGTGGACGATGCGCTTGCCGGCGCACCGAGCGTCAAGAACGTGATCGTTCTTAAGCGCGTCGGCGATCCGGTTCCATGGATGGACGGCCGCGATGTCTGGTATCACGATATCGTCGCCGGCCAAGCGGCGGAATGCGCGCCCGAGCACATGGAGGCGGAGGATCCGCTCTACATCCTCTACTCTAGTGGAACGACCGCAAAGCCGAAGGGCATCATGCACACCACCGGCGGCTATCTCACGGGCGTGGCGTCAACGCACAAGAACGTATTCGACTTGCGCGAAGCGACCGATGTCTTCTGGTGCACGGCCGACATCGGCTGGGTCACCGGCCACTCGTACGTCGTCTACGGTCCACTCGCGAATCGCGCGACGAGCGTGCTTTTTGAGGGCACGCCAGACTATCCCGATAAGGACCGCTTCTGGGCGGTCATCGAGAAGTACAAAGTCTCGATTCTCTACACGGCGCCCACCGCGATCCGCACGTTCATGAAATGGGGACCGTCGTACGTCGAAGCGCACGATCTTTCGTCGCTGCGCTTGCTAGGTTCGGTCGGCGAACCCATCAATCCGGAAGCCTGGATCTGGTACCGCCACTATATCGGCGGCGATCGCTGCCCGGTCGTCGACAAGTGGTGGCAGACCGAAACCGGCATGATCATGATCTCGCCGTTGCCTGGCATCACCAACACGAAGCCAGGTTCCGCGTCGCTGCCGTATCCCGGCGTGTTTGCGGACGTGGTCGACACAAATGGCGCGTCGGTGCCGCTCGGCGGGGGCGGGTATGCGGTGATCACGCGGCCGTGGCCCGCGATGCTGCGCACGCTGTGGGGCGATCACGATCGCTACATCAAGACCTATTGGAGCCGCTTCGCAAAGCAAGGCTACTATTTCCCGGCCGACGGGTGCAAGCGCGACGCGGATGGTTTCTACTGGCTCCTCGGCCGTGTTGATGACGTGATGAACGTATCGGGCCACCGGATCTCGACGACCGAGGTGGAGAGCGCGTTTGTCGATCATCCCAAAGTCGCCGAAGCTGCGGTGGTTTCGAAAAAGGACGACATCACTGGAGAGGCTGTCGCTGCGTTTGTGACGCTGAAGGGCGGCGGGATCGGGTCGCCCGCCGAAGCGGACGAACTGCGCAAGCACGTCGCATCAAAAATCGGGGCGTTCGCGCGTCCGAAATACATCACGTTCACGCCCGATCTTCCCAAGACTCGTTCCGGCAAGATCATGCGCCGGCTGCTCCGCGACGTGATGGAGAATCGGCCGCTCGGAGATACCACCACGCTCGCCGACGCGAACGTCGTGAAGACGATCGCCGAAATGGCACGCACGGCGCCGCCGGAGGACTGACAAACGTAGCGTGGGCCGACTAGCGTGGGCCGACTGACGTCGGCCCCTTCGGGCTGCTATGCGCCGGCGGCGCTAAGGATGAGGTCGGTCGCGAATCCCGCGACGAAGCCGACAAATAACCCCGCAGCGGCGGTTTCTTTGTGGCCGATCTTGCCGCCGACTTTCGTCATCTCCCCGATGACATACATGATCGCCCCGGCTGCAAGCGTCAAGAACACGACGCTCAATATCGGCGATACGAAATGGTAGCCGACGAGCGTGCCGAGAAACGTCGGCGCCCCGCCGATCAACCCGAGCCTCACAATCGAACCGAGGCCGGCTGCGCCGGTTCCCGCAAGCGGCGCGGCGATGCCGAACCCCTCCGTCATGTTGTGCAGCGCGAAACCGATGATCAGCAAGACTGCGAGTTGGACCGCGCCCGTCGCTGCCGACTGGCCGATCGCAAGTCCCTCGCTGAAATTGTGTGATCCGATCCCGATGGCGATCGCCGTCGCGAGCGCCATCGGGCTCATCGCGCCGTCGGGGCCGGCCGTGCGCGCTCTGCGCAGCAGCCACGCCGACAATGCGACGAGCCCGAGCAATCCGACGAGCAGTCCGCCGACGTAGATCGCGGATAGTGAGATGAACGGAGCAGCTGGTGCGCCCAGCCGCATATTTGCAAGCGCCGCCTGAATCGGACTGCCGGCCTGCCGCAAGATGTCGAAGAGCAAGAAGTAGAGCACGCCGATCGCGATCGCGTTCAGAAACGCCACACCATTCTTCGAGATGCGCTTCATCGCCGCAAATGGCAAGCCGAAGAAGATCGTGAGCCCCGCGATCGTGCCGAGCAGCAACGTGGTGCCGAACGCGAGCGGTGGCCCCGCCGGCGCCCCGCCGCCTTCGTCGCCGCCGCCGCCCGTTGACGGCGTCATCATGTCGGCCATGGCGAGTGAAGGAAACTTATCCGGCGCCGAGTCGTACTGGATGGCCGTGATCAGACCTCCCGGCCCCGTGCCGGCGTTCATCATGTGATCGACCACATGACAGTGCACCATCCACGTGCCGGGTTTCGCATTAGCGGTGAAGGCGATATCGCGCGTCTCGCCTGGGCCGACGAGCACCGTCACCATCTGCTGTTGCGCCGCGGTCGGCACGGGTTGGCCATCGACGTCCACTACCGTGAACTTGTGGCCGTGGACGTGCATGGTGTGGAATTCGGTACCGCTGATGTTGATGATGCGGATGCGCACACGGTCGCCGCTGTGGACGCGGTACGGTTTGGTCAAGGGATAACTCTTGCCGTTGATGCTGAAGTAGTTTTCGGACCCGCTGAACACGCGCCACGATGAGAGCAGCATCAAGTAGTCGCGATTGTATTTCGACGTCGCGGCATCGTCCACGACGATCGCACCGTACATGCCGCGGTCCAATTGATTGAAGTCGTCGAAATGCGTGTGATATATGTACGTGCCCGGATCGGTCGCGGTGAACTCGTACGTAAACGTCTCGCCCGGTTGAACCGGCGCTTGGCTGAAGCCGGGCACCCCGTCCATGTCCGGTGAATCTTCGATGCCGTGCAAATGGATCGTGGTGGCTTCGGGCAGGTGGTTGGTGAAGATGATGCGGACGCGATCGCCGGCGCGAACGTGGAGAGTTGGACCGGGCGCCGTGCCGTTGTACGTCCATGCCGAAACCGTGATGCCCGGCGCGACGACCCACGGCTTCACCTCGGCGATGATGCGGAACGTCTTGAGCTTTCCGGGCGCCACCGGAGGCAACGCCGGCAGCAGCGCGTAGTCTTTTGAGGCTTGCTCTTCCGCCGCGTCGATCATCGCTTGCGATGGCCCCGCCGCGGGCTGGGGTTGGTCCGCACGCGCGCTCATGGCGCCGCACGCCGACCACGCGATGAGCATCGCGACGAGCGATGCGATCTGGCGAAGTTTTTTCGCAATCACCGGACTGCTTTCGCCTTCGTACTGACCGGGTCGCGCACGAGCACGTCGTTGGCGAGCGGCACGCTGACCGTGTGTTTCTTGCCCGCGACGTCGATCGTGATGAGGCCGATCGCTCGCTCCAGCTTCTTCAACGTCACCGCAACGCCCGGGCGTAGTCCGATCTCACCCAAGTAACGCAGCAATTCGGGAACCTCGTGTTTCACTTCCAAGACCTTGGCCGGCACGTCGAGCGGCAGGTCGATGAGGTCGATCGCGCGGTCGTGATGCCACAGCGATCCGTCGGCGCGCGGGATCGGGTGTCCGTGCGGACAGGTCGTCGGTTCTTTCAAGAAGTGCGCGAGGTGATGTTCGACCATCGGCGAGATGGCGTGCTCGAGGCGGCACGCTTCCGCACTCGCCAGTTCCCACGCGACGCCGAAATGATCCACTAACAGGCGTTCGGCAAGCCGCTGACGACGCAGCGTCAGCGCGCCGATGCGGGCGCCCGACACGGTGGGCCGCACGCCGTGTCGCCCGTCGTGTACGACGTAACCCTCTGCGTCAAGACGCTTGAGCATCGCCGAAGCGGACGCCGCGGACACGGCTAACTCATGGGCTATCGCGGACGTGGCCACCGGGCCGCTGCCGTCGTGCAATCTGACAATGGATTTCAGGTACATCTCGACGTTTGGGCTGACTTCGTTTTCGTCGGGCGGCGTGTCAGGCGCCGACTTAAGGGCGGAATGCGTCATGGCAAGATCCTATTCGACGCGACTTACGCGCGATGTTAGGCTCGCCTAATTCGGACGGTTAGCCGGACTTACCTTGCAGACGGTGACATGCCAATGTCGCCGATGGGAGGCCCCAGACCCAGCGTCGGCCGGCCCGACTCGAGGTCGAGCAGGAATTGTTTGCGGTCGAGACCGCCGCCGAAGCCGACGAGCCGGCCATTCGCGCCGATCACGCGGTGACATGGGACGATGATGACGATCGGATTGGCGCCGTTCGCCGCTCCGACCGCCCGCGCCGCGTCAGGCTCACCAATTCGGCATGCGATCTCGCCGTATGCCATAGTAGTGCCATACGGGATATCGAGAAGCGCATTCCAGACGCGAAGGTGAAACGTCGGACCGATCAATCGGATCGGGATGTCGAAAACCCGACGTTTGCCGGCGAAGTATTCGGCCATCTGCGTTCGTAAGGCGTTCATGACGGGGTCATGATCCGCCCCGGGGCCGTTAAACAAGCGTTCGCGCCGGGCGCGGCGCGCGAACGCAAGCTCGATCAGCACGCCAGCGTCGGTTCGCGCAAAAAGCGGTCCGACCGGCGAATCGAAAAGAGCGGTCGAGGTCGCGCCGGTGAGTCCGTTCTCGACGCTGGGTTGCTCGCGCATGACGTTCTTCATTCGTCGCGAAATCGGACCTAACCCGTCTTTGCTAGGCAGAGGTGAGAGATGCAACGGTCAACGTTCCTTGGTGCGCTCGTCGCGATCTCCGCGGCGGTCCGGACGGAAGCTCACGCCGCGGTCTCCTCCAAGCAGATCGCCGGCATCGCAATCCCCGATACTTCGCTCGCGAAAGATGCGCTTGCTCTCGCGCGATCCGTCGAATCCACGGCGCTGCTCAACCATTCGTTGCGGACGTATCTCTTCGCCGAGCTGATCGCAAAGGCAAAGCATATCGATCACGACGTCGAACTCGTCTATGTCGCGTCGATCCTCCATGACACGGGGCTCTGTCCGAAATATATGAGCGCCTCGGATCCCTTCGAAGTTGACGGTGCCAACGTCGCGCGCACCTTGCTCGCAAGCCACGGAGTCACGAATGCACGCGCAGATACGGCGTGGGATGCGATCGCGCTCCATGACAACGGCGGCATCGCGCGGCACAAGCAACCCGAGGTCATGCTCGTGAATGCCGGGGTCGGCGCCGACTTCGGCGGGTCGCTCGACATTCTCGCGCGTGCCGACGTCGTGCGCGTGCTCGAGGCCGCGCCGCGCACGCACTTCATCGACGCGTTTCTCGCCGCCGCCGCTGCGGTCGCGAAACGCAAACCCTTCGCGTCGGCGCATTCCTTCGTGGCGGACGTCGGCTACTGCAAAGTGCCGGGCTTCAAACTGCCGAGCTTCTGTGACGAGGTCAAAGCGGATCCGTTCGCCGGCTATACGGCCTGAGGCGCGCGAGCTTACTTCCCGCTCAATTGAGCGCCGGAGACTGCTCCGGTGGCCATAAGCGCGGTCAATTCGACGCGCGAATTCAGGTCGAGCTTGCGGAATATGTTGGCCACGTGGAACTCCACGGTCCGGCGCGTCACGTTGATCAACCGAGCGATCTCGCCATTCGACTTGCCGCAGGCGACGTAGCGCGCCACGTCGATCTCCCGATCGGTCAGCAGACCGGCGCGCGGCCGCATGCTGCCCGGTCGCATCCCGAGCGCGCGAGCGCGCGTCCGAAATTCCGCCGCGACGCCGAATGCTTCGATCCGCTGGAGCGCAGCGATGCAGTTGGCGAGCTCGCGGCGGTCCTTCTGCACTTCTGCTACCGTCGCGGCGAGCTCAAGGTCGCGGACGCGGTAGCGCGCGGTTTTTCGCGCCTCCGTCAGCTTCGCGCAGCCCTCATCGACATCGCCGAGCGCTATCGCAACGTGCCCTTCTGACTCTGCGAGCAACGAATTCGCGATCGCCCATCCCGGATTGCCGGCACCGCGCAGCGTTGCGAGACAGGACGTGGCGTCATCGAGGTCGCCGACGCGGCAGGCCGTGCGCACCATTCCCGCCAGCGACCGCAGATCGAACACTTCGGTGCGCGCAACGCCATCTAATCCCGCCTGGGTCGAGGCGTACAGAGCACGCGCAGAGACAATGTCGCCGCGCAACTCATCCACGACCGCGCGGGCATATTTCAGAGCACGCCGCCACGACTCGGATGAACGTCGCACGTGTGGCTTAGAGCGCGCCAGACATTCGTCGGCGGCTGCGAATGAGCCCATGGTGGCATGCAGGATAGCCTGCTGGCAGAGGGCGCGAATGACGAGATAGCCGCCGATGGTCGACGTGAGACGTTCGGCGGCGATTGAGTACGACAGCGCTTCGCGCAAGTTTCCGACATCGGTCTCGACGCTTGCGAGATTCGTCATCAAGAGACCGCGCAGATAAATCGAAGCGGGGCCGTTGTCGCGCAAACCGCGCCGGCACCAGGCGGCATATTGCTCGTTGTCGCCGGTCATGTCGGCGAGGTAGCACAGCTTGACGCAGGCCTGCGCGACGTCGTTGGGATACTGGAGCGCTTCGGCGCGTTCGACGACAGCCTCAAGCGAGGCGATTCCGCCTGAGGTGTCCCCACGACGTGCCCTTACGACGGCCAACCATGAACGTAACCGCAGCGCGTCGCGCGAGTTCGCAACAGATTCGGCGGCGGAAAGTCCGCGTTCTAGGAACGCCTGAGCCGTGGACAGGTCGCCGCGGCGCTCGTGTATTGCCCCAAGAAGCAGTAGTATACGCGGAAGCAAGTGCGGTGCAAGGTCCGCGGCAGATTCCAATGCGGTTTGCAAAACCGGCAACGCCGTCTCGACATCTTCGCCGTTTTCCCATGCCGCTTCGGCCAGCCGGACGTTAGCGGTGACGAATAGCGTATCCGACGGCGAAGACCGGGCAAGCTGAAAATCTTGCCACGCACGCATCGCCTCTGCCGTCCTACCCAACCAGACAAGTGCGACCGCGCGACCGGCGCGAGCTTCGGCTGCGATCGCGTCTGCCGCGGGCACTCGCTGCAGCGCGCTGAGAAATGCCGAGTGAGCTCGCTCGGGTTCGGCACTGTCGATGTGACGCCAGCCCAGCGCGTTGTATGCGGCAGCTGATTCCACCAATCGACCGCAGCCGTCCAAGTGGTTGACGCGATGCCAGTCGTTCTCTGCGTAGGGGACGAGCGCTTCGTGACGCTGGCGCCGTGCTGCATCATCGAGCAGACCATAGCATGCATCGCGGATCAAGGCATGTCTAAATTCGGCGCCGCATTCACCGAGCGCAACAAGCCCCGCGTCTTCGAGCTCCTCGAGAAGTAGTTCGGCACCGGAGACAGATAGGCCGGTCAACGCCGCGAGCGTCGCCGGAGGAATCGGCCGTCCGGCAACTGCGAGCCACGAACAGATATCGGTCGCAGCGCTCGAGACGCCTCCGATTCTATCTTCGAATAGTTGGTGCAATGAACCGCGTGCAAGCCGCCGCTCAGCCGTCGCGGCATGCGCGCAGTGCTCTACATAGAGCGGGTTGCCGCCGCTGTCAGCCCAGAGGGCCTGCGGATTGAGGCCCGCCTGCACTTCCGCGGGCAAGATCGCGCGCGCGAGTTCGATTGTCTCGTCCTTGGTGAGCGGTTCTAAGCGTTCGATGCGCGCGGTTCCGTGAGAAGCCAATTTCTCAAAGCGGCGGTGCAACTGCGAATACCCGCTGCGCATCGCGATGTGCCACTGAAGCGCCGAGTCGCCCAGCCGATCAACCGTGCAGAGGATAGCTTCAATTGATTCTGCATCGGCCCACTGCGCGTCGTCGATCTGCAGCGTCAGCGGCGCGTCGCGGACTGCCGCTTCGATGAGTTCGCGAAAATACCAGACGCGATCGATACCACGTGAATCGACAAAGTTCCGCAGTTGTGCTTCGGTGACGCGGCAGCGGCGCCATATTCCGCGCGCCAACGCCGTGAGCGGTTCAAATGGGATTGCCTGGTTCGCTTGGAGACAGCTGATCGATACGCACCGGTCATCGCGGGAACCGGTCGCGGCGTGAAGCTCGGCGAGCAACCGGGTCTTGCCGATTCCAGGTTCGCCGACCAGAACCAACATTCGAGCGTCGCTTGCCGTCAGGCGGTCGAGTATGACGGAGCGTCCGACAAATGGCGGCCGCGCGGTACGTCCATCCGCCTTACGACTGTGGAGATTACGGGTTTGCGCGACGTTCGAATGCATTATGCTTGACGTCGGTGCGGCCAATTCGCGGCCGCAGAAAGGTAGATCTCAACATGGCGAGATGGATCGCATTGTTCGTATTGTTCTTCGGCTTGGCGTCGTGGCGCGCTATGCCGACGTACGCTGCCGGTACCGGACACACCGTCGTTCACGCAATGGATATCACGCCTCAGTCGCCGCATTGAGCCCATCCGCATTTCATGCATTGAATGCGACCCCACTATAAGTCGTGAGCTCGATCATCAACATGCCGAACGTGCGATTTGACTTCGACTGCTGCCTGGACACCTCTTCCTCGCCGCCGACTGGAAAGGGAACGATGAATAGCTGCCGCTCGGGTGCTCCGTGCAACTTCTGATCACGAATAGCCGTCCGGCCGACACGTCGCCTCCGAACGAACTGCTCAAGATTGCGTATGAGGGACCTATCCCCAACGTCGGCGACACCATCGACTGGGCAGGCAGCGTCGGACCGAGCAAGGTGCTGCATCGGTATTTCCAGATCCGACAAGGCAGAGCGGTCGTGATCCTCTACGTCTGACGAATCGGCCGACGAGAGGACGCGACGGAAGGAGCCGACGCGAGTCGGACCGGGCGAGAACAAAGTGGGCCGATATCCAATCGGCCCACTTCTCGTTTGGCCCGGGCAATAGCCCGCTGTTATACGGCATAGGTGCGAATTCGGCGAGCGCAAGCATCGAATGGATGACATACTCGTGACGTGGAGGCGATCTTGGCAGGATTGACGCTTCGACGAAGAACATCGATTTGGCATGACAACTAATTTTTTAAGATTTGCAATCGCGATGTGTGCGATAGCTGCTCTCGATGCCTCCGTCGCGTCCGCAGACAGCCTGCCGAGCGTCAGCGTGCCGGTGCTTGCGCAAATCCCTTCGATGGGCGGCGACGTGGACGCAACGTGGTCCGGGGCGGCCAAGATATCGCTTACCTATGACTTCAACTATCGTCGTGCGGTGACCGAACCGACGACCGTGTACATCGCGCAAGATCGCGATGCGATCGATGTGGCATTCCTCGTGGAACAGCGGTCCACGCTCACCGCGGCGCAGGTGACGAATGGTCCCGGCGTGACGAGTGAAGACAATGTCACCGTCTATCTCAACCCGCAAGGCACCGGCGGTTTCGCCTACTCGTTCAGCGCGAATCCGCGAGGCGCTCGGTATCAGACGTCAAGCGAGAACACGGCGTACGAACCGCAGTGGCACGCAGCGGCGAAGGTCACATCGACGGGCTATACCGTGACCATGCGCATCCCGTTCGCGGTGATGCGCGCAGGCGGCTCAACGCGCTGGCGTGCGCAATTCGCCCGCGTCACGGTCGCAACCGGCGGTGAGGCCGTGTGGTCCTACGTCGTGGGTCAGCGCTCGCTCAATGATTCACCGTACTTCGGAACGATGACCGACATCCACGGTTCCGCTGCAGCGGCTGCGGCAACGGTTCGAACGAAACCGCGCCTCGAACTGTACGGACTCGGCGAGCTCACGACCGCGGCGCAGGGCGGGGATACCTCGCGGATGGGTGCCGATCTGTCGCTGCCGGTTTCTGCGAACGCGTCGGTGATCGCGACCGCCCACCCAGACTACTCCAACGTGGAAGTGGATCAGCAGACGATCTCACCTAATGCGTTTCAGCGGCAATTCAACGAAGTGCGGCCGTTCTTTACCCAGCTCACGCAGTATTTCAACGACACGATCGGCTGCATCACCTGCCCTGCGGCACTGTACACGCCTGCTATTCCGACGTTTCGCGCCGGTTATGCGGTTGAGGGAACCCAGGGCGCCTTGTCCTACGCCGGCTACGACGCCATTGGATTCTCACGCTCCGATCAGGCGGCTGCACTCAACTATCTCAGGCGCACCACCGAAGCGACGTATGGAGCGTTCTTCCAGCAAGTCGGCGTCGATTTGCCCGGGCTTCACGATCGCGTCGATACGTTGTACACCGGCTATCACGACAAGCAGTCGGGGTTCTTCGCCTACGCCAACGACGGTGAGGACCGTGGTAATCTCACAACCGATCCTTCACTCGCGAACTACTTTGAGGCGGGAACTGGTTACGCCGGCGCCACGACAACCGCCATCCTCACCTATCAGTCGGTGGGCGCGCAGTACTTGCCGGCCGATGGATTCGTCGCGCAGTCGGACACGGCAGGACTCGAGACGAACTATACGCAGACGTGGAATTTCTCGCCGAGCGCACCGGTCCACGACGTGTCGATCAACGAGTTCACCTCGGACTTCCACACGCACACCGGCGAAGTCGCGCAGGTCAACGCAAGCCAGAGCGCCACGGTTGATTTCCGAGATCTGATCCGTCTCCAGGTGTTCACGGGAGCCGTCGGGATCCTGACGACGCAGAATCTCGTCTTGCCCTTCAACACAAACGGCGAATATTTGGGATTTAAGGTTCTGACGACGACGCCGACCTTCGTACAGCATCTCGCCGGCGCGTACTATCATGGCGCCTTGAACAACTGGACGTACGTCACCACGCAGCCGTTCATCCATAATATCACTGCGTCGCTTGAGACGGACGAGAATCAATACGTGACCTCGTATCCAGGCGAGCGCTCGGGTCTGCAATGGCTCGAGCGCGCAAGCCTCGACTGGCAATTCAGCCGCAACTCTGCCTTTGATATCGGAGCACGCAGGGTAATAGGACCGAATCTGCCGGTGTCGTTTGCGCCACCCGACTTCACGCCGCTCGACGCCGCGAACATCAGCGTTGCCTACCACTATCTTTCTTCGAAGAATGAGTTCTACGCTGTCTACGGCGATCCGAACAGCCTCTCGACGAAGCCCGCGCTCTTCCTCAAGTGGATCCGTTACATCGGCGCCGAAAAGGGCGCGTGATGATTGCGGGTAACGCAACGTTGAAAAAGGCCGACGCATGTCGGCCTTTTTTGTTTATCGCCGCTATCAGTGGAATCGGTTTAACGTGTTCGTCGCGTCGTCCACGAAGTAGACGCTGCCGTTTGGACCGGGTGCAAGACCGAAGAGCGCTCCGGCACCGGGCGGGCTACCGGTGTCGTCGAGCAACACCCGTGCTAGCTGGGAACCGTTCGCGCTGGTCCGCACGAGATACCCGTTGTTCCCGTTCACGGTGAGGATTTCGCCATTCGCTGCAACGGTCAGACCAAGCGGGTCGTTGAGGGAAAATCCCGACGTGAACGTATTACCGATCCCCGCGGTCGTCGATCGAGTCATCGGCTCGGAAATCGTGGCGATGCGATTGTTGAGACTGTCTGCGACGTAGAGCTTTGAGCCGTCGGCGCTCAATCCGACTCCGGTCGGGCCGATGACAAGCGCGGCCGGGTCGGTGCGTTCTGAGAAGCCGGACCCGATGACCGTCAGCGATTCGAGAAACGGCATAGAGCCGGCTGGAGCGTAGACGTTCAGACGAACAACCGTGCCGCCGTTGACCACGTTCCCGTGTGCCGCTACAGTACCGTTCAACACGTTGGTGACGAAGAGCGCCACGTTCGTGCCGTCGTCAGTCTCTGTCATATCCCACGGTCCGTTGATCAACGAACCATCGAACGTTTCGACGACTTGTCCGAGACTGTTCAGCACGAGGATGCAGCCAGCGCGCGCCGTGTTCGCCATGCCGTTCGTGGTGGGCAGGCTGCCCACGAACACGAATCCGCTACGTGACACCGCGAGCGCAGTCGTGAGACCGATGCCGCCGGGGCACGATCCCGGTATCTGGTGCGCGGCGATCTGCGAGAACACGCTCACGCGACCGCTCGGCGAGATCTCCATGACCGTGGTGCCTGTGCCCTGGAGATTTTGCGAGTCGTTGAAATTGCTGATGAGGAGATTGCCCGCGACAAGCGAGCCGTGCGAGACGGGAATGACCACGAGACCGTAAGGATTGACGTCGCCGTTCGCCGGAACGGTCGATGCGATGGTCCGGACGCCGGTGAGGGCCGGGCCGAGACGCAAGCCGGGCGCTCGCTGCAACGGTGCCGCGGTCGCTACGCTCGCGTTCAGCAGCCCGGCGGCCATGACGAGAATCGCCGACCCGTACAGCGAAGCATGGGACTTCGAATGAGTGTTCATCACGGACGGTTGCTCCAATCTGAAATTGTGGGGTGGACCACAACGTATCCAGCATCCCTGAAAGAATGATGAAACAATCGACGCGGCACGGAGAACAGCGTCAAAGTAGGGAAACTCGGCCCTATGGCAGGCTCGTTAAGGGTTGCAATCTGCGCGGCAGTCCTAGTCGCATTGGGCGCCTGCTCGTCGCCCCAGGCTTATCGGCGGGGCGCGAGCATTAGCGAAACGATCATGATCAAGACCCCGCCCAGCTTTTCGCAGACGTCGCAACTTGCCACGGCTATCTCGCAAGCAGCGTCCGAGGCTTCGGACCAAAATGGCGTCGCCGGCAACGTCAATGTCATGAACGACACGCCTGGAATGGCCGCACCGTCTCCATCGACGACGGCCGATCCATATCTCGTCGCTCTGCGTGACGCGCAGGCGCATGCGGCCGAAATCGCGCGGATAACCGGGCTGCCGCTTGGTCACATAACGAGCGTGCACCAGCAAGCGCCGCCGCCGCAATACACGACCCAGAATCGCGTGATGCTCGAAGTGGATTATGGGCCCGACCTGAGCGTCGTCGGCGTCTCATCGCTTGCCGCAACTGCGCCCTATAACCAAAGCACGAACCAGGGACTGCGGATATACGTCGGAGGTTACGGGAATTCTGCCGACGATGCGCGCGCATCGCTGAACGCATACGAGAGTGCTGTCCGGAAGGCGGCAGCGCGATTCGGCATCACGTCAGCCGAGTTGCAGATCGTGGGCGGGGCGGTCAATTCCGGGCAGTGACGGTGGTCACGAGGCGGGACGAAGCAAGCGTGCGCCGTTTGACTTGGCGAAACGCAGGGTACGGGTATACCGTTACCCCAATGCGGAGGTACGATTCTCATGTCAATTGCAAAACGAACCATTGCCGGCGTTCTGGTTGCCGGGCTTCTCGTAAGCACCATGCCTGCGGCAGCCGTGCGCGCCGATGGCGGCGCCAGCACGCGTAACATCTTGTTCGGCATCGGTGCGGCTGCGGGAACGCTGATCATCATCAATCATAATCGTCAAGTCCACGAGAAGTATGCGCAAGACGCGCAGACGCAAGCGGCTCTTGCCGCGCAGCGAAACGACGCCCAAGCGGCCTATGCAGCGGAAAAGAAGGCCAACGACAATCTCGCAGCGGCAAACGTCGAGCTGAAACGCGAGGTTGCGTACCAGCACTCGATCATCGACTCGCAGAACAGCAAGATCGCGATGTTGAAATCGAGCACGCTGTCGGCGCCCACGTATAGCGCTCCGGCACGCGTCGCCGCTGTTGCGCCGGCGAACGGAACCGTCACCGATAAATCGTCTGCACGAACCGTCGCCGTCGTCTCGTACGGCTGGGGCACGATCTGATTACGGGTGATATGCGGCGCACTCTGACGGCCGCTGCCCTCGCGGCGGCAGTTCTGATGATGGGCGCATGCGCCGCCAATTCGCCCGCCGATCGCGCGCAAAAACTCGCGGACTCGGCAACGAAAGCAGTCTACGCCGATGATGTCGCCGGACTCACCTCAGATATGAATGCCCAGCTCGTGCCGACCGTGACGCGCGCGCAAGTCGGGGACCTCTCCGACAAGCTGCACGCACTGGGTGACTACGAAGGCCTCACGCCGACCGCGTCGGATTCGCTCAAGTCGGAATACGACTTCGACGCCAAGTTCACCAAAGGCACGTGGACGGTGATGGTCCGGCTCGATGCCGATGGCAAGATCGCAGCGTTTCGGATTGCGCCGCAATCAGGGAATGGCTGATCGAGCGACGTAGTCATCGACGGCATCCAGCCAACGCCGCTTCTCTTCGCCGCCTGCAAACGAGGCGGCGAAGCCATTTTTTGCGATCGTCGCGAGTTCATCGCGGCAGAGGGGCATTTCCGATGCGCGCTGGTATTCTTCTACGAGCGTCGTTGCGAAGAACGCCGGATCGTCTGAACTCAGAGTAACGGAGACGCCGGCTGCGAGCCAATCGGGCAGCGGGTGTTTTTCGCGTGCAGGGAGCGCCCGCGTGATCGCGTTGCTCGTCGGACAGGCGTCGACGGTAACGTTCTTCTGGCGAAGCATCTTTGTGATCTCTTCGTGCCCGCGTGCCGCGATACCATGGCCGATCCGCTCCGCGAGTAGTAATTCGACGGCATCCACGATACTCTCCACGCCTGCGGCTTCTCCCGCGTGGACGGTGCGGCGCAAACCGACTTCCTTCGCACGTTCGTAGACGCGTTGGAAATCGCGCGCCGGAAACCGAGATTCGTCGCCCCCTAGTCCGACGCCGACAACCCCGTAATCTCTCAAATGCAACGCGAGATCGATATCGAGCAGGGCGTCAGCTTCGCCGAGATTGCGCACCATGTCGATGATGATCAACGACGAGATGCCGGACTTGCCTCGAGCTTCGGTCATGGCTACATGGATCGCACGACCCGTCGCGAGAAGATCGAGATCGGGAAAGAATTTGCGTTGCGTGGCAGGCGACCACATTATCTCTGCGTGCGTTATACCTTGCACCGAAGCAGATGCAAGATATGCTCTCACCACTTCTTCGAAATCTTTCGGCTTCTGCAGTGCTCGAACAACGCGAAGAAACGCTGTGAGGAACGAATCGAAATCGTCGCAACAGAATAGCTGATCCGGGTTACCGCTGACGTCCAAGCCGTTTCGCCGCGCGATCTGCGCATACAGCGCCGGCGATATCGTGCCTTCGAGATGCACGTGCAGCTCGGGCTTAGGCAAGCCGATGATCCAACGACGAAGATCAACGCTCTGACTTTTGTCGTCCACACGCGGCGCGTCACTCACGCCGCGGGAGGTACGGTGGTACTTGTCGTGGTACCTATCGAACGCGGGGTGGAGCAGTCCGGTAGCTCGTCGGGCTCATAACCCGAAGGTCGCGTGTTCAAATCACGCCCCCGCAAGAAATCGGGACGCGCAATCCCTTACACGATGAGGAATGGCGCGTTCTTCTTTTTGGCAACGAAGCATCTTAACGCATGTTCTTCGACTTTGCTCCGAGGTGTCCGGTGAACGAACATCACACGCCAAGTCCCGAATCATTTTCTGCTATCGAGCGGCTTCTTGTCGAGCGGCCGAATCTGCGTACGTTCTGTCGTGTCGAGGTCGAGGAAACGGAAAGGTTCTACGTGGTCCAAGTTCCGGCGCCCGTTAAGGATCACGGCGATCTCTGGGTCAGCACTGCTGATAGCGAATTCACCGTTTCGTTTGACAAGTGGCACAGTCACCACGACTTTGAAGAGGTGGCTGAAGTGGTGGCGCTAGTCGATGGGATCATGGAAGAGCGGCTGGTTGTAACGGTCAAGACCCTGGACGGCAAGTGGAGCGGTTCGACCATCCATCCGCGAGCCGAGTCGCCCCACGCCTCTTTCGAGAGCTGGCAGGGCGAAGCGTACACGCGGTCGTGGAGAGGAACCTATGACGCGCCTCCCCCAGCGTAATGACCCACCCTTCTGGAATGGCTGGAATCTCCCGCGATCTTCAAAGTCGCGAGATAGCCGAGTCGAGAGAGACGCCGCATCGAGCGGCTTACTAGCGATCGGCCGACCTTGCGGGCTTACAGCACAAGGAAGAATTGTGGACAAGCGCCACTTTAGTGCGTATCGCACTCGTTAGCACTGCGCCGTTAGTGCTCGCGGGCACCGTTCTGAACCGAGAGCTCCCAACGATACCCGTCCGGATCGTGAAACCACAAGGCCATATGCGGCGAGCCCGACGCTGTTGGTCCGATCTCATCGCCTGGATCCTCCAGTTCTACGCCGTTTTTCTTCAACGTCTCGAGCGCTTCGCGCAGCGAGCGCATACTATCGAGGCGAAACGACATGTGGTCGATCGTCTCCGGGTGTGGTGTGCCTTTGAAGAACCCGATAATAATCGCATCGTTCGTCAGCCCGATGGCCTCGTCGGACCGGAACATTTCCTGAAGATCGAAGTTCTTGAGCCAAAACTGCGCGCTCTTCTCCGGGTCTCTGACGCCAAGGCTGAAATGCCAGACCGCACCAAGTTGCACTTTCACGTCCCGTACCTCCTCATAACGAACCAAGTTGCGGTTGTTCGCGATCTGATTGCGCGCCTACTTCGCCGACAGCAAACCCAACGAAACACGCGCGAAGCGTTCTGCGCTGTCTCATCTGAGCCTTCGGGACTCCGCGACACCGCCGACCAAACCACATTTATAGCGATGGCCCACGCGGTCGTGTCTAACGGGAACTGCACCTACAGCTTTCGTCCTACTGAGGGCTTTGGTGGTAATTCGATCTCTCTGACGCGGCCGATTGAAGATGGCTTGGGGACTTTCGGCCCACAGCAGCGTGTAGCGGTTGGTTACGATTGACGCAGGGGAGCCGTATCAATCCGTTCGAAGGCCGTGGCAATCACTCACGAGCGCGAAGACGGAGCAATCATGAGACGTATAAACGTGGCGGCTTTAACCATGCTTGCGGCACTGTCTGTCGGTGCATGTCAAGGTCAACCTTCCGTCATGAACGGCGCTCAATCGCAATCGGACGCGTTGCGGCAAGTCGGCGCGCGCGGCGCGACGCCCGCACTCGGAACCGGATTTATGTACGTCAACAGCGGGAGCTCGAACGAGATTACCGCGTATCCGAAAGCGGGCAATGGCGACATCGTGCCGTCAGCAACGCTAAGCGGGTCGAACACGCAGCTGGACGATCCAACCGACGTGTTCGTGGCGACGAGCGGCAAGATCTACGTGACGAACTGGATCACCAGTGCGGTGACCGTCTACCCGGCGGGGGCGAAGGGCAATCATGCGCCGAGCCAGGTGATATCGGGAGGCAACACGCTTATGAGCCTTCCGGCGGGCATTGCCACCGATTCGGTCGGTGATATCTACGTCGTGAACTACAACCTCAATACGGTCACCGTGTACGCAGCCAACGCGACTGGCAACGTCGCACCGATCCGGACCATAACCGGTCCGAGTACCCACCTGCTCCATCCGATCAGAGTCATGATCCTTGCGAACGATGACATGGTGGTGGTCAATCGCGGTCACAACTCGATCGAAGTATTCGCAAAGAACGCGAATGGCAATGCCACTCCTATCCGCACCATCATCGGCGTGAACACAGGATTGCTTGTTCCCGACGGCGGCGCGGTGGACAGCAGCGGCCGAATCTACATCACCAATCTCACCGCGGCCAGTGTCACCGTATTTGCCCCCACCGCGAACGGCAATGTGAAGCCCGTGCGCACGATCTCGGGGAGCAACACCGCTATGGACAAGCCGTCCGGCATCGCAGTCAACCCTGCCGGCACGATCTTCGTCTCCAACGAAGGGAACAGCACCGTGACCACCTACGCGCCCGGAGCCGACGGAAACGCGCCACCGGCGACGACGATCGGCGGCACGAATACGTTATTGGATTTTCCGAACGGAATTTCGTTCCACTAGCGATTCGGCATGAGCAGCCGCAATGAGCGTTCACGTTTACGGGATCAACCATATCGCGATCGAGGTCGACGACATCGAAAAGGCCGTCGCCTTCTACGAAGATGTCTTCAATCTCAAGAAACTTGACGAGGGCGAAGGCGACGCCTTCTTCAAGATCGGCGAGCACCAATTCTTGGCGATATTTGAAGTCGCCGAAGTACGACCGGACGCAACGCGCCACTTCGGGTTGATAGTTCGCGACGAAGCGCAAATCGCGGCAGTGCGTGAAAAGTTGACCAAGAAGTATCACATCAAATTAGGCAAGCGCTTTCGCTGCGATTTCCGCGATCCGTGGGGCACCACATCCAAGTGGTCGACCTGCACGACGAATCGCTGGTCTGGTTGCTTCCTTACCAGGAAGTTCAGAAGGCCGGCATCAGCTTCGACTAGCGGAAACGTTTGCGAAGGATAGTCCGGCGTCGGACACGGCATGTGTCGCGCTGTCAAAGAGCAAGCGACGAAGTATCTCAATCACCAGCACGGCACTAAATAGCGCTAAGGCAGGGAAAACCGCTGCCCACCATGCGATGCCGATGTTCTCCGGAAGGTTTGTCAGCATGCTTCCCCACGATGCGGTTGGCGGCTGTGTTCCCAAACGGGAGAAATCGAGAGTGGCAAGCAAGATGATCAATCGCGTGAGATCATACACGGCCTGATCGAGCGATGCGGCCAGCGCGCCGCGCTTACCGTGCTCGCTTCTCGCGAGTCTCGCAATCCGCGGCGAGAAGACAAGACCCATGAGCACTGCGAGCACGAAGAGCGGCAGTGTCGGGGAGCGCTGAGCTCCGATCGCGATCATCGCGATCACGAAGGCCCACGGTGGGAAACACGATATGGCCGCTTCGAATCGCCGAACGACGAACCCAAAATACGGCCCCGCGCGCGCCGAAATCGCGATGCCGGCGCCGAGCATGACCTCGACAGCGACGGCGATGAGTGGGACCAATAGGCTCACCATACCGCCAAACACCAAGCGCGCGAGTAAGTCGCGACCGACTTCATCCGAGCCGAGCACGTGCCCGTAGCATTTCGACGCATCGACAAAACACGGCGGTAAAGGCGTGCCTTCCCATTTGGGGTCGATGAAGAACGGGTCGAATCTGACCTGCGTAGCGGCAACGATGGTGAAGACGACGGCGATGGCCGCAACCACAGCCGCTGCTGCGCGCCGCCTACCCATTGACGTCCTTTGCCATCTTACCACGCTGCACTATCAGCTCGACTATGCACCGTATCGCCAACACCACAAGGGCATTGACGATGAGGACGACTGTGAATACAAACGCATCCCGCCTGTCAAAAGGCTCTGGGACGCCAAGCAAATAGCCCTCCCCCTTCCAGCGATAAAAGTACTCTCCAATCATCGCCGCGCTGATCAGACTCGGCAATCTGTCGGCGAACAGCACCGCAAGTCCGCGGACCGTCGACGACGGTCGCGCTCCGTCGTTCGTGCCGCGTGCTCTACGTCTGTCGAAGAAATCCACGAGAAACGGCAATTGATACATCGTGAGGACGACGACAGGCGCGACAAGATACCCAAGCTGGCGGCCAACCGGGCACGGCACCGCACAAGACTCGATTGTTAGCACCGAAACGAACACCGCGCCGATTGCCGACGCGAAAACGGGAAGCGACTGCAGCAATGTGGCAATCACCGTCACCGCTCCCCGGAATGCGCGAGCTGTGGGAAGCGACAGCACGAAACCAAGCGCCGCGGCGAGAAGAAACGAGATGAGGACCGGCTCGAGGGTAACTGGCACGCGTGCTGCGATTTCTCCGACGATCTTGCCGTCGAAGGCCGCGGGCTGAACCGCGAGCCGCAGAGCCCCGAGCGCTGCCGCGAGCGCAAAGACGACGACTACGATAGCAAGTGCCGTCGCAGTGACCCGGAAAAGCGCCGAACGAGCGCCGTTCACGTCACGCAGCCCATTTGGGGGCGTTTTCTACGACTGGCGCATCGAATCCGCGCAGATTTCCAAAGAGGTATGCAGGTCTAACATCAGCTTTTACTAGCCCGCCTGCCTTTCGATTTGCGCTCCGCGCCGAGATAGCGGAGAAACGCCCGCGTCAATTCCGCAACCAACTCGTCGTCGGTCTTGGGCAGCCGCGGATCCGGCACGCCGGGCAACGCGTCGAACACGATGATCTCCTGCAGCGTGAACCCGACGAGCATTATGGCGAACATGGCCGCCTGGCGCGGATCGGGATGGTTCATCTCAGCCTTCTTCGACAACAGGAAGTCCGCCACGCGCTGCACCGATCGAACGCTGAGGTCGACCGTCTTCTTCTTGAACGCCGCGCTCGAGTGCGACGTGATGATTTGATGCATCGCGCCCAGCATCTTGGCGTTGCGGCGCTGGGTCGCCAGACTTTGGCGCACCATCGTTTCCGCGAACTCCGGGAGCGACAAACGTTCGGCCTTGTCCGACGTCAGCGCGGATGCGGTGGCCGCGTCGAGTGACTCAAGCGTCTGCAGGACGACCGCGCGCATGAGGGCGTCCTTGTTGGGGAAGCGTCGATAGACCGAACCCGGCGACAGGCCTGCGCGCGCGGCGACCTTGGGGACCGTCGCACCCTCGAGCCCCTTTTCATTTAGGATATCTCGGGCAGCCTTCATCAGTCCCTCGAGAGACTTGCGGCTGCGCGCCTGCTGAGGCGCTAGAGGCTTCTTAGCCATGCTCCCTTCTCACATCGGCATGCCGGCCGAAACGCGGGTCTTGACAAAAAGTGAATGTAGGTTTACATTTACATTCGACTATGGTGACAGCCGTTCTTGCCGATTCTACCAAGGCGACTTCTCCGCTTCACAATCGCTATTTCCGGCTATTGTGGGCCGGTCGCGCGATCTCCGGTCTGGGGGATCAGTGTTATCTCGTGGCGCTGCCGTGGCTCGTCCTCCAGCTCACCACCTCGGGCGTCGCACTCGGCACCGTCATGATGACCGGTGCGATTCCCACGGCCGTCCTTATGCTCGTGGGCGGCGTGCTCTCCGATCGTCTTTCTGCGCGCCGGATACTGCTTGTCACGACATCAGTGCGAGCCGTATGTGTCGCAGCGATAGGCGCGCTCGTCGCTCTGCATGTCGTCGCACTCTGGCAGATCTACCTCCTTGCGCTTGCCTTCGGGATTGCGGACGCCTTCGCCGCCCCCGCGTCTCAGACACTTGTGCCCTCCATCCTCGAAAGAGAGCAGCTTCCAGCCGCCAGTTCCATCACCCAGAGTACGCAGCAGCTGGCTATGATCATCGGACCGGCGCCGGCCGGACTGCTCGTCAAACTCTTGGGAACTGCGTGGGCGTTCTTCATTGACGCATTCAGTTTTCTCTTCGTCATCGCAGCGTTGTGGCGGATTCCCGATCCGCCGATGTCGCAAGCCGGCAAAGCGCGCAGCGGCATCCTCAACTCGATCGCTGAGGGATTGCGTTACATCAACGCCGATGTCGCGATGCGCTCGCTGCTGTTTGTCGCAGCGGCGCTCAACTTCTGCGTTGCTGGTCCGGTTTCGATCGGACTTGCGTGGATCGCGAAACAGCATTTCGGCTCGCCAATCGCGTTTAGTGTTTTCGTCGCCTCCGTTGCCGCCGGTGGTCTCGCGGGCGCAGTCGCGGCCGGCATACATACGCCGCACAGGCGCGGCGTCTTGATGCTTGCAGTGAGTTTTATGGTGGCGCTCGGCACTGCGTTGCTCGGCGTTGTGACGCAAGTGTGGTCCCTCAGTGCTGTGCTGTTCGCTATGGGCGCCGCGTCGGGCTATCTCAATGTCCACCTCGTCGCATGGTTCCAGCAGCGCGTTGATCGCGACATGCTCGGGCGGACCATGAGCGTCATCATGCTAGCCGCCGTCGGCCTGCAACCCCTCTCGCTTGCCTTTGCGGGCATCGCCGTTGCATGGAGCGTCGCTGGGATGTTCGCCGGTTCTGCCGCGTTGATGCTCGCGGTCACCATATTGGCCGCACTGCACAAACCGGTGAGAGATATCGAGTGACCGGGCGGCCCCACTCCTCGGAAACGCCTGTGCTCTCGGCGTAATCTAGGTTCCAACTGGGCCGCAACCGAATGTCGGCGCCCATGCGGCGCGCGGGCCGGCCTCAATCGAAGACTCCGGGTCTCCGTACCTTGCCTACAGGTGAGGTGACATTTCTCTTTTCGGATATTGAAGGCTCCACGCGGCGTTGGGAATTGCACCCACGTGCGATGCAGGCAGCTCTCGCACGTCACGAGCAGATCTTGAGCGCCGCGATCGCGCGCCACAATGGTTCCGTCTTCAAACTCATCGGTGACGCGTTTTGCACCGTCTTTCAGTCTTCAGCGGACGCGGTCGCGGCCGCGATCGACGCGCAATGCGATCTCGCTGAAGAGGACTTCTCGAGTGTAGACGGCCTTCGCATCCGCATGGGTCTGCACGCCGGTTTCGCCGAGGAGCGCAATGCCGACTATTTCGGGCCGACGGTGAATCGCGTCGCCCGGTTGATGTCGATAGGCCATGGCGGCCAAGTACTTGTTTCCGGCGCTGTCGTGGAGAGCCTCCGCGGTCACGTTCCGTCAAATGCGAGACTGATCGACCTCGGTTCGCATCGACTCAAAGACCTCACGCGCCCCGAACACGTCTGGCAGCTGGCCGTCGATAGTCAGCCCGTCGAGTTCCCGCCGCTCAACTCGCTGGATGCACGACCCAACAACCTCCCGATCCAGGCGACGAGTTTCGTCGGGCGCGAAGAGGATCTCGAAGAAGCAAAGTCTCTCATGGACCGGCACCGATTACTCACGCTGTTCGGCGCCGGCGGCGTTGGAAAGACGCGATTGGCGCTCCAAGCCGGAGCCGACTTACTGGATTACTTTCCCGACGGTGTATGGTTCGCCGATCTCGCGCCCCTCAGAGATCCGGAACTTGTGGCGGGGGTGGTCGCCGGTGCCCTCGGCATGCCGCAGCGCGGCAATCAGCGCGTCGACGAGGTCATTCCGCAGTGGCTGAAGCACAAACATCTGCTCCTCATCCTCGACAATTGCGAACATGTGCTATTCGCGGCGGCGACGCTGGCGGACGCTATCCTTTCGGCAGCCCCGAACGTCAAAATACTCGCAACATCGCGACAAGCGCTTGGCCTCAACGGTGAAGTCGTGCACCGGTTATCATCGCTTGCGGTCCCGGACCATTCCGTCGACGTGCGGCTCGCCGATACACTGAAGTACGGCGCTTTGGCGCTCTTCGTCGATCGCGCGAAATCCGCCGACACGCGGTTCGTGCTCAGCGAAGATACTGCGCCGATCGTGGCCGAGATCTGCCGCAGACTTGACGGCATTCCGCTCGCGATCGAGCTCGCGGCTGCGCGTGTGAGAGTCCTCTCCATCCCCAACCTCGCCCGGCGCATCGACGACCGCTTTAGGCTGCTCACCGGCGGAAGCCGCACCGCGCTCCCACGTCAGAAGACGCTGGCGGCGCTCATCGATTGGAGCTTTGGCTTGCTCACGCTGCCGGAGCAGACCATGTTCAATCGCGTCGGCATCTTCGCCGGCAGCTTTAGCCTCGAGGCGGCGACTACGGTGTGCGGCGGCGACCAACTCGAGGCAGACGACATCTTTGAACTGCTGGCGTCGCTTGTCGACAAGTCGCTTATCATCGCCGATACGACCGGCGAGCGCGAACGCTACCGAATGCTTGAGTCGACGCGCGCTTATGCACTCGAAAAGCTCGCTCAAGACGGCGATCGCGAACGACTCGCTCGCAAACATTCGGAGTACTTCCGCGACCTGTCACTCGATGCGGAAAAGCGCTCCGGAACAGGATCGAACGCGGCATGGGTGGCGAGTGTGGAACCAGATCTCGACAATCTCCGCGCGGCGATGGAGTGGACACTCACCGCGGGCCACGACGCGGCGGCAGGCGCATTGATCGCCGGGTCGCTCACACGGCTGTGGACCAGCGGAATCGCGGCTGAAGGACGTTTTTGGATTGAACGCGCGCAGGCGCAGATTGACGAGTCGACTCAACCTCGATTGGCGGCCCGGTTATGGCGAGGGCTCGCGGCCATTCATGACGGCGCGTATGCGTACGAATGCGCTCAGCGATCGCTTGCACTTTGCCGCACGTCGGGAGACAGTCACGGAGAAGCTTGGAGCATGTACCGCCAAGCGTCGGCGCTCTTCCAAATGGGCCGCCTCGATGATACGCACGAAGCTGCTTCGGTCGCGCTCGCGGGCATGATCGAACAAGGAGATAAACTCGGAGAGGCGGCCAGCCGCAGCCTGCTTGGTGCGGTCTACGAGTCGCGCGGCGACATCGCGGCGGGTCGTGACGCACAATCGAAGTCTCTGGCTATCGCACGCGGCCTGGACTACCAGAGCGGCATTGTGACGTCGCTTGGCAACCTCTCTGTGTTGGAGTTCATAGACGGTCGATTTACGGAAGCGCTGACCTTGATGGAAGAGGTTCTGCAAATGTCCGGGGGGATAAAAGACGAGGCCATCGGTCATCTCAACGTCACCGTTTGCCGCGTTGCCGTGGGGGATATCGATGGCGCGCGCGCTGCCGCCCGCAAGGCGCTGCGGCTGTCGAGGAAAACGGAAAGTCCCTTTCTCACCGCAATCGGCCTGCAAAATGTCGGGCTGGTCGGTGCCCTTGGCGAGCAAGAACGGCTAGCCGCGCGCCTCATCGGCTATGTCAACGTTCAATACCGAGCGCTCGGGTTACAACGAGAATCTATCGAGAAATGGGGCCATGACAAGCTCATGGCCGCGCTGCGCAGGCGGCTCAGCGATGCCGAGATCGAGAGCCTGGCGGCCGAAGGTGCGTCGTGGTCGGAAGATCGGGCAACAGAAGCGGCGCAACAGATTTGAAGCGGGGCGCGGATCGATAGCGCGATATCCTCGACTCCGCCATTCTTTGACGCGCCTGGTCATTATTCGCAAGTATTGGCGAAATGATTGACCGCATCGCCGTCCAATGTGACCGCCAGTCACCGTCATCTCGTGGAGGCTCTTATGCGGATTTCGCTTTGGCGTCTATTTTTCGTCGTTGCGAGCTTTGCGCTGTTCACCGTAACGGTGTTCGTGCAAGCGGCGAACGCCGGCACCACGGGCTCATTGGGCGGCACGGTCGTGGATTCGAAGACCGGCGCACCGATCGCCTCGGCCGCGGTGAGCGTCACGAGCCCGTCGGAGTCCGCGACAGGAGCCACCGATAGAGCCGGCCACTTCGAGTTTCTCTCGCTCATACCGGACACGTACACCGTAACGGTCAGCAAAGACGGCTTCGCGAGCTCGCGGATCCTCGGCATCAGCATCCTCTCCGACCAGAGCCAGAATATCGCGGTCCGTTTGGACTTCGCGCCGAAAACGATCGGCACGATCCAAGCCATCGCGCGGTCGTCGATCAGCCCGGTTCGGCCGGGCACCACCACGGACGTCTATTCAGTCAATACGGCGATGACGCGCGCGGCGGCCACCTTGGGCGGCGGCGGCGGACTGAACAACGCGTATTCGGCGATCGCCTCGATGCCTGGCGCGTTTGTGCCGCCCAATCAGAACGGCGTGAACCAGACTGTGTATATCCGCGGCGGCTACTACGATCAGATCGGCTACGAGTACGACGGCGTGCCGATGAACCGCTCATTCGACAACTATCCGTCGTCCTCGCTCTCCACGCTCGGCCAAGAGGAACTGCAGATCTACACGGGCGGCGGCGCCGCGAGCTCCGACGCGACCGGCCTCGCCGGCTTCATCAATCAAGTCGTGCGCTCCGGCACGGTACCTGGATTCTTCGACTTCTCGGGCCGCATGGGGTCACCGACGTTCTACAACGACCTCTCCTTTGAATATGGCGGCGCCACGGACAATCGGCTCTTCTCCTACTACGCCGGGTTGAGCGGATACAATCAAGGGCTGCGTTATCTCACGAACGACAACGGCGCGTCGCTGATGGACGAGTTCCCTTCGACATACCCGAGCAACATCACGACGAATCTGCCGTTCTGGCCCGCCGTGTACCCGACATGCGATCCGAAAAACCCGAATCTCTACACGAACCCGGCCACGAGCTTCATCAACAGCGACCCCGGCTGCTTAGGTGTGGTAAGCCCGCAGACCGATTTCTTATCGAACCTGATGGGACGCGAAGGAGTCCTCAATCTCCATTTCGGCGTGCCGCACAAACGCGACAACGGCCGCGACGATATCCAACTCCTGTATTCGAATTCGTCGCAGTTCGGACAATACTACAGCAGCGCGCTCGATGCTGGTACGCTGCTGCCGGCTCTCGAGAATATCGGTTACGCCTACACCCCGCAGTGGCCGGATTTCTACACCTACGGTGCGGGCACGCAGTTTCTCCGACTCGCCAACGCGCCTGTGATCGGATACGGATTCCCGGGTTCGCCGAGCGGCCGCTGTCTGAACCAGACCGGCATCGGCGATTTCCCGCTGCCGATTCCAAACGGTTGCCCGATCACCTCGTCTTTTCCGACCGGCAATTCCCAATTGCCCATCGGCTATCGCGACGGACGTTGGGAATTGGCAAGCGTGGTCAAAGCGCAGTATCAGGCGAACCTGAACGCCACGTCGTACTTGCGAGGCTTCGGCTACATCTTCTACTCTGACACGAATCGGAGCGGCGCAGTACAGGACGGCATCACCGGTCCGTTCGGTTCCGTGAACCTCGGCGGCACGAACTTCGATTACGAGGTCGGCGCGCACACGCGCGGGGCTCAACTGCAGTATGCCAACCAGATCTCGCCGATCCACGAGCTCACCGCCACGCTCAACTATTCAGAGTCGCGCACGCTTCGCTACTACAACTTCAACGATTTCAACACAGCGTTCCAGCAGGTGAGCAATCTCACGAACGGCTCACAATGCTATGCGCAGATGGACGGCTCCCTTGCAAACGGCGTCGACCAGGTCACCGCGGGGCAAGTCGCTCCGTGCAACGATCCGATCACGCAGGGCGATTTCGAAGACCCGACCGGATCGCCGGACGGTGATCCGACCAATCCGATGAACCTCACCTGCTCCAGCGGCGGGCCCAATCCGATTCCGGCGCCGGCGTGCGCGGCAAACGCTGCGTGGCGCCTGACGTTCACCGGCAACCAGGCGGAGATCAACTCGGTCAAGCCCGAACTCGCCAATTTTTCGATCAGCGACGAGTGGAAACCCAACGGACGACTCGATATCACTTCCAGCCTGCGCCTCGATCGCGACGAGTACATCATCACACCGGTGTCATCGCCTGCGAAGGACTTCTGGTACGCATCCGCACGCGCGGAGTTCTGTTACGATCCCACGACATTTCAACCGGCGATCGTGCCCGAACCGCCGCAATTTCTCCACAGCGTCAGCCCGTACGTCTCGTTCAACTGTCCAATGGTCAACGGCGTACAGACGGTTCACCCGGATGGCAAAAACGGTCACATCCTGCTCACCGACGCTGTGCCGTCGAACTACACGCAGACGTACTTCCAACCGCGTTTCGGGCTGACGTACTCGCTCAACCCGAACACCGTGCTGCGTCTGTCGGCAGGCCGCTTTGCGCAAGAGCCGCAGAACTACGAGATCGAGTATAACAGCCTGGAGCCGAATCTCGCCGCCCAGCTCGTCGGGTTCATGCAGTTCGGCTACAACACGCCGTTCCACGCGGCGAAGGCGCAGTTCTCGAACAACTATGACGCGTCCATCGAACACAACTTCCCCGGCACGGACCTCGGCTTCAAGTTCACGCCGTACTACCGGTGGGCGACGGACCAGCTCTATGAGACGGTCAGCATTCCCACGCTGTTCGGCGTCTCCCCATCGTTCACGGGCGGTACGGAACGCGTGGACGGCGTGGAGTTGGAATTGACGAAAGGCGACTTCAACAAGAGCGGCCTCTCAGGCTACCTCGCGTACACGTACACGAACGCAGCCGAGAAGTGGAGCAACTACGCCGGCGTACCCATCAACGCGGTGGACCCGTACAACGAGGACATCCGCAATTTCAACGCTCTGACCAAAGCAGGCGGCGGGTCGCCGTGCTATGCGAACAGCGGTGACGGTACACCGGATCCGACATGCGGCGCTACATCGATCCTCAACCCGTACTACAATGTGGCGCAGCAGCCGCTGCTCGACAAGTTCGGCTGGTACACGCCTGGCCTCGACTTCCCGTACGTCTCGCCGAACACGTTCGCGCTCGTGCTCAACGAGCGAGTCCGAAAGTTCGCGATCACGCCGGCGTTCTCGCTCAACGAGGGCGCCCCGTACGGCACGCCCGCGGATTTCCAAGGACTCGATCCTCGCACGTGCTCGGCGAATCAGGGCAGCGAAGGCATCACGGGCGCGCCCAACCCTCTCACCGCCGATTACACGTCGTGCAGTCACGCGGCGGTTGGTGCAAGCGGTTCGTCGCCAGGTTATCTATGGGTTCCGAGTCCGTACACCGGCAAATTCAACGGTTTCGGACAGTACCGTCAGCCCTGGCAGTTCAACCTCGGGCTGCAGATGTCGTACGACATCAGCCCGCGCACGACCGCCAACCTGTCGATCGTGAACCTGGCAAATGCATGTTTCGGCGGATCGAGCGAGCCGTGGACGAAGGCCTATCCGCCCAATAACGTGGCTTGCGGCTACTCGTACAACAAGTTCTTCATCTCCAACTTCTATAACGGCGCAAGTCCGAACGACATCAACGCGAACGGCGTTCCACTCAACAAATACTTCACAGTTCCGTACGCACCCGCGTACGGCGACGTCAACTCGGCCAACTTGCCGCAACCGTTGCAGCTCTACTTCCAACTACAGGTGAAGATGTAACTACCCGAGATGGATTAGCAGGTCGAAGCCCCAGAGGATGAGCGCCGCGCCGATGAAACTGCTGACCACAGTTCCAATCGGCGCGATTTTTTCAACGAGTATGACGGTTGCCTCGCTTTCCGCCCTAGTGGTTGTTTAGTCCCACGGGACGCGGGAGCTTCGGCTGCGCCGCGAAGTTCATGCTCGGCAGCCGCGGCATCGACTCGCCGTAGGGTTTGGCGACGATGCGGTAGTCGAACGAGAGCGTGGATCGACCGCTGCCGTTTTCCCGGACGGTAAACCCGGTCGGCGTACGGTCGCTGACGTACAAGCCGCGGCTATCGCCATTCGGCGTGAGGAACACGAAGTATTGACGCGTGCGGTCGACGACGCTTGCGAAGTCCGACGCGATCGAAACATAACCGCGCCCGTTGACGAGTTGGCCTTCACCGACATCTTCCATGGTCGGTTCTGCTTCGCGCGGCATGTAGGAGATCACTCGCTTGCCCGGCTGATGCGCGTTCACGCAGCCAGACGAGCAGATGCCTGCGGTGATGATCTGGCCCGTGATCGTCTCGTTTCCTGAATCGTCGATCTTGAGCACTTGGACGTTGCCGCTATTGACGCCGTCGAGAATCAGTGCACCGGCAACACCCGTGGCGTAGAGATCGGTCCCGCTGCTTGACAACCCTTGTCCGATCGTGCCTTCGAACGTCCCCTCGCCGTCGACGCCCTCAACCGAGTTGAACGACTGGCCGCCGAATATCGCGCCGGATGCAAATTCGTCGCCGTTTGCATCGACTCGCAATACCTGCGCACTGCCCACGCCCCTGCCGTCGAAGAGCGTCGCGTTAGCGTTCGATGTCTCCGCCCGCACCGCGGTGCCAGCACCGGTCACCTTGCCCCAAATGCCCACGCCCGTGACGGCCGTGCCTTTGACGCCCGCGCCGATTTTTGTCGTGCCGAACACACCCTTGTCGAACGCTCCGGAGGTGCTCGAATCGGAGCCGGTCACGCCTGCCAATCCGTTGCTCACCGACGTACTATTGAAGAACGTCGTTCCGACGATGCCGTTTCCGGCCGTCGAATTGCCTTTGATCGCCGTGCCCGTGCTGGTGTTGTCATACTCGATGCATGGCGACGGGCTCGAACATGTGATATCCGGGCGCACGGTACGCGCCGCTCGCGAAGTGTCGCCGTGCAAGAAAAGGGCTCCGACTAAAGTGATTGAGGCGCCCACCGCCACAAACCGCGAACCGCTGATCATTTCCAGTCTCCTCCTCTAAGATCGATGAAGAAACAAAACCGCGCGACCCGCATTGTATGCAGGTTGCGCGGCGCCGCTATTGTCGCAAGCCGGCCGAACCGGACACGAAAGCCTCCTCTTAGCGCGGCTTCAATTCATGGAGAATGAACTCGTTGCCCTCGCTATCGTGCGCGAACGCGAGAAAGCACCCGGGCGTCTCATAGATCTTCGCGTCGTCCTCGAACGTGATGCCGCTTGCCTTGCAGGCCGCGACCGCAGCTTTGATATCGTCGACGCCGAAGTGCACGCCACCCGACTTCTCCCAAGGCGCGGTAGGCGGTTTGACGATGCCGAATGTTTCGCCGGTCGGAAACGTCCACTCGGCTCCGACGCCGAAGCTGAGCGTAGGAGCAAATCCTAACACGTCAGTATAGAATTTCGTCGCGCGGTCGACGTCTTTGACCAGATACATCGTCGTGTCGACGCCTCGAATTCCGATCTTGCTCGCAGTTGCCATGGTTGCACCTTTTGTGTCCGGCTGAAGGGTTGAACAGCGTACCGTCCGGCGCGGACATTCTCCTCTCTCGAGCGAATGGCGCGCGACATGACCGAGTCGAAGCGAGCTGTGTCGTCTAGACTTCGAGAGGACAGTTTACCCTCGGGCTTGGTCGCTTTTCTCTTCACCGACATCGAAGGCTCGACGCAGCGTTGGGACAAGCACCGAGACGCCATGGACGCTGCCGTCAAGCTCCACGATACGATTGTGCGCGGTGCGATAGAGGGCGGCACCGGTTATGTTTTCAAAACGGCCGGTGACGCGTTTTGCGCCGCGTTTTCTTCAGCGCGCGACGCTGTGACCGCCGCGATTGAGATCCAGCGCGAACTCGCGGGCGCAGACTTTGCGGCTGTCGACGGCATTCGCGTCAGAATCGGTCTGCATGTCGGCCAAGCCTCCGAGCGCGACGGCGATTACTTCGGACCTGCCGTGAATCGGACGGCGCGGCTCATGTCGATCGGCCACGGCGGTCAAGTGCTTCTCTCCGGCGCGATGCGCGAGTCGGCTGAGATATCGCTGCCGAGCGGCGTATGGCTCACTGATCTCGGACAGCGACGGCTCAAGGATCTCACGGAACCGGAACACGTCTGGCAGCTCGATATCGCAGGTTTGGCGGCCGATTTTCCACCGCTCTCGTCGCTCGACGCGCGGCCGAACAACTTGCCGGTGCAGCTGACGCGCCTCATCGGTCGCGAGCAGGACGTCGACGAGATCAAGGCGCTGATCACGAAGCATCGACTGGTGACGCTGCTCGGTTCTGGCGGCGTGGGAAAGACCAGACTTGCCTTGCAAGTGGCAGCGGACCTCATCGATCGGTACCCGGACGGAGTTTGGTTCGCCGACTTGGCGCCCATCAGCGATCCGGAACTCGTCGCAAGCGTGGTCGCTCAGGCGCTCGGCATGTCGCAAGCGCAGGACCGGCGCGTCGATGAAGCCGTCGTCGAACGACTCAAGCGCAAGAACCTCATTCTCGTGCTGGACAATTGCGAACACCTCGTAGAAGCCGCGGCTCGCCTTTCCGCGGCGATAGTGCGCGGTTGCGCCGGCGTGAGCATTCTCACGACGTCGCGGCAGGCGCTGGGCATCGATGGAGAAGTCGTCCATAGACTACCATCGCTTGCCGTTCCGGCAAACTTCGGCGAAATGCGAGCCGGAGAGGCGCATCAGTACGGAGCGATCGCGCTCTTTGTCGAACGCGCAAGCGCGGCGGACTCGCGCTTTTCACTCACGGACGACACGGCGCCCGTCGTCGCGGATATCTGCAGACGGTTGGACGGTATTCCGCTTGCCATCGAGCTTGCCGCGGCGCGCGTCAAAGTGCTGACGATTCCCAATCTCGCAAAGCGACTGGACGATCGGTTCAAACTCCTTACCGGCGGGAACAGAACAGCGCTGCCGCGCCAGAAGACGCTCATGGCCTTGATCGATTGGAGCTATGATCTTCTGACCGAATCCGAGCAGACACTGCTCGCACGGGTGGCGATATTCGCGGGCGGTTTTGGGCTGGATGCCGCGGCGACGATTTGCGCCGACGGAACCGTCGATGAAGTCGAGATCCTCGATCTGCTGTCGTCATTGACGGACAAGTCGCTGATCGTCGCGGACACGTTGGGAGAAGAGGAGCGCTATCGGCTGCTCGAATCGACGCGCGCGTACTCGTTGGCAAAACTAAATGCTTTAGGCGAACGCGAGCGGCTGGCCGCAAGCCACGCCGCCTATTTCAAGAGGCTGGCGGAGTTCGCAGACCAGACGCACCTCAGGGTCCCGAGCCCATTGCCGCTTGCCCTTCTCGAAGTCGAGCGAGACAACTTCCGGGCGGCGCTCGAGTGGTCGATAACTGACGAGCACGACGTGCCACTTGGCGCCGCTATCGCGGGAAGTCTCGAACGGCTGTGGACCACAGGTGGACTCATGGCTGAGGGCCGCTATTGGATCGGTCGCGCGCAAGCGCGCCTGGATGAATCGTCTAACCCGAAGGAAGCGGCTCGGCTCTGGCTCGCGCTCGCCGGCATAGTCCACGCAAAGCCCAAATACGAATGTGCGATGCGCGCGCTCGCGCTCTATGAAACGTTTGCTGAGCCAAGGCGCGCGGCGTGGTCGCAATTTTATGCGGCATTCGCTCTCCATCAGATGGGCCGGATCGAGGAAGCAGAACGCGAGTGCGAACATGCACTGCTCGCGAGCCGCGACTGCGGCAACACCCGATGCGTAGCGGCGTGCCTCAATCTGCAGGGACTATTCTATCGATCTCCTGGCCATGAATCCGCCGAGGCGCGCAAAGTATTCGCACAAGCGCTCGAGATATTCAAGTCCTTGGAGGATGATGCCGGCTCCGCGGTCGTCCTTGGCAACATTGCTGAGCTCGACTTTTTTGAAGGAAACCTCGACAGCGCGACCGCTATGGCTGAAGAGGCCCGCGACGTCACGCTCGGCACGCACAACATGTTCTACCTCGCCATCAGCAATACGAATCTCGCAGCGTATAATATCGCCTCCGGTGATTATGATGCGGCGCTTCGCGCCGCGCGTGAGGGCCTGAAGTGTGCGCTGCAGGAGCAGCACGCGCTCGGCATCGCGATCGTGCTGCAGCATTTCGCGCAGCTCGCTGCCATCCGCGGCGATGCGCGCGAGGGCGCACGGCTTCTCGCTTATGTCGACGCGCGTTTGCGTGCGCTGAGCTACGAACGAGAGTACACCGAGAAGTGGTGTCTTGAGAAGCTCATGATCGAGCTTCGAAGAACTTTGGACGATTCTGAGATCGAGCGGCTAGCGGCCGAAGGCGCTGCTTGGACGGAAGATCGCGCTGTCGGACTTGCTATGTCGACGTGTGAGGACTTACTTTGATTCGGAACCTACTAGAATTCCCCGGCCCAAAGTCCTAAATCAGCACGCTCGGAGGTCGCTGTTTCGCGCAAACGTAACGGACATCGCATCAATCGCTCGCTCTTTGAGGATGAACTTCATGCTTGCTCGCTTTTCGATTTTCGGCGCGATCGTGACGTTTGCGCTCGGCACCGCGGTCGCCGCTGCGTCGACTTCTCCGATCGAGATCGGAACGGTCACCGGCGTCCGTGACTATGGTCGAGCATCGGAAAGCACACGCGTGCGCGTCGCAGTCGTGTTGAACTACCATCGCGACGCAGAGCTCGAGTCGCTGACGCAGGCGCAAGCAGATCCGGCTTCTCCTCTCTTTCATCACTTCCTCACGCCCGAGCAGTTTTCGAATTACTTTGCGGCAACACCGGCAGAGTACGGAAGCGTCATCGCATCGCTGCGGCGCGGCGGGTTCACGATCACGCATATTTTTGCGAACCGCACCGTCGTGGATGCGGTCGCGCCCGCGCCGATCGCGGCGCGCTATTTCAGCACGGATATCCACCGTGTTCTCACCGCAGACGGCCGGATCACGTATACAAACGTACTTCCCGGCATCGTGCCGGCCGAGATCGGCGATCTCGTCTTCAGCGTTCAGGGCTTGGACGCCGTCGGTCGCATGCGCCCGACTATCGCATTCAGCCCAAGAGCGGGTCGGCGCTTGATCGCTCCGGCAGTCAGCCCCGACACGGCACCCGTTTTCGGGCCGGACGGGGGTTACGGACCGCTCGTCTTCACTCGGTCGTACGATTTACCGTCCTCGAAGGGCTTCACAGGCGCCGGTCACGCGTCTGGCGTCGCGACGGATGCCGACTTCCTCAATAGCGATCTTAACTCGTTTCTCGCGTACTTCCGCATCAAACGCACCGGCCCCCAGACCACGCGCGTGCTCGTCGATGGCGGACCGCCGCCCGGTGATGGTCCAGATTCGATCGAGACGACGCTGGATGTCGAGCAGATCACGTCACTCGCGCCCGGCACGGCGCTCTACGTCTACGAGGTGACGTACGATGAGCCGACCAACGCGAATTTCATCGACATCTTCAACCAAGTCGTGAGTGACGACAAAGTCGACACCCTCAACTCGAGTTACGGGTACTGCGAGACGGCGATCCACAAAGGCTATCCGGCGTCGCTGAATACTGTCGCCAAACAGGGTAACGCCCTCGGCATCACATTCCACTCGTCGGCCGGGGACACGGGGTCGTCCTGGGATGGCTGCTCGGGCGTCGCGGTTGGAACGCCCGTCGACATTCCGCACGGCGAAGCCATTGGCGGCACCACGCTCTCAGTCGACGGCAATGGCAACGAAACCGGGGAAATCGGTTGGAATAGCACGGGCGGCGGCATTTCGAAGCTCTTCGCAGTTCCGACGTGGCAGCAGAACGTGCCGCACGTCATCAAAGGCGGACGCAATCTCCCCGACTTGGCGTTTGACGCGGACCCGGGAACCGGCGGATCGTATTTCTATGGAGGATTCTGGTCGGGACCGATCGGCGGCACCTCGATGTCATCGCCGATCTTCGGCGCCTCGCTCACCGAGATCAATCAAGTGGAAGGAGCGCGAGCCGGCGATTTTAACGTAACGCTCTATAAGACTTGGTTGGCTCATGGGTACGGCAACGGCACGACGGCCAACTTCCGCGACATAACGTCCGGCAGCATTCCGCCGTATCATGCCGGCCCGGGCTATGACCAGATGTCGGGCATCGGCGCGATGCTCGTCAACAATTTCGTCAAGCTGTTTCGAAGATAAACCGGCGACGCGATTCAGCCCCTTTTCACCGATTGGGTGTACGATCTCATGTGTCTCTTGGAAGGGGCTGAAACGATGAACCGGCATCTAGTCAAGCGCGGAGTTCCCGCGTGTCTGCTTATCGCGACGTGCTGCGTCCTGTCGGCGTGCAACGGCACCGCTCCACACGCCGCGGCGGCGCCGCCGATCCCCAATACGACTCGCGCAATGGCGTTCGGGCCGAGACCGGATCATTCCGGTCGGCTCGGCGTCGTGCTGACATCGCAAGATGGTGGGCAGATCTTCGGCTTTGATATCGGACAGGATAACGGAGCCGGAATTCTGTCAACGGCCAACCACGTGGAAGCTTTTGATCAGCAAACCGGCGCGATAACGCAGTCGTTCCCCAAAGTCACGCCGGCGCGAACAACGTATGCACTCGATGGCATCTTCCCAAGCGATATCGCCCTCGTCACGCGTTATGTCGAGCCCAAGGGGTCTATCTTCGCCAATCGATACTATGACGTGGTCAGCCCGTTCACTGCCGGCGGCTTTACCGGAAAATGGACGCCGCCTATCTTTGACATCGACATCCAGCAGGGCGCAAAAGTTCTCAATTCGACCACAAGCGTTCTGTTCGCGATTCAACTGAAGAGCAACGACCGCCCGGTCTTGGTCGCGACTGACATCGGTGCGAATTCGATAGCGAAGGTCGTCCATCTCAGTCCAAATACGTTCGGCGGGGGCGACGGGCCGCAGCTCGCTAGTTACACGTTCCAAGGAAAAGCGGTGTTCGCGCTTTCACCCGACGGCGGAGCCGTAGGCGGGGCAGCCCCGATCAACATCCTCGTCGATTACACGACGGGCGCCGCGAAGCAATTCACCGGATTCAACTTCGGCCCGTTCGGCGCGGGCTATGTGAATGGCATGGCGGTCGATCCCAACACCGGGATCGAGGCGACCACGACAGAACTGAACGCGCAAGTGGAGTTTTACAATCTCGTGACGCGCGCCGGCATCGCCGCAGTCCAGCTACCATGCACCGGGAACGCAGACCAAAGCAATAGCGGAGCAGGCATCGCAGTGGATCCGGTGCACAGACTTTTCTTGGTGACAGATCCTGCATATGCATGCGACGGCAGCCGCGACGGCGCGATCGTCGTATATAACGAAAAAGGAACTCTCGTCGAAACGATTCCCGGCTTCAAGTTCGCGATCGCGGAGCCCGCGCCGGCTCTTGACCCAGCGAAGCGTTTGGGATGGGACTTCGGGCCGCAGTTCAGCCAGCTGCAGCAATTCTTCTACTAGCGACACGCCCGCGTTCGACGCCGGTTAGGGCTCCTTTTTCCGTTGCGACAGTCGCGTGGTTGGGATCGGCGCCTACGAAGAACACTGTTTTGCAGATGCTATCCGATATTCGCAGGAAGCGCTCGAGCTTTCACCGCGGCGCCTAGACGCGCTCATCACAATCGGGCAAGCGTATGAGGCACGAGGCGACGTCGCGCGCGCAATCGTCGCGTTCAAAATCTGCGGCGCCGTCGCACCATACTACAGACCAGAGGCTGCTGCTTTGCTAGCTCGCGCGTATGCTCTTGGCCGTAGGATGAGTGAGGCGCAGGCGCAGCTCGCCTTTGCGCGAGCACATCGCGACGCGGCCGACCCTGTCGATCTGGCCGCCGCAGCGATCGCTGTCTACCCTTCTGCGAGCCGCCGCAATCAAAGTGTCGAACAGCGTACGAGACACGTAGCCATGTATGCGTAGAGCGGATTCGGGAGCGGCGTAGCGCTACATCATCATAGCAGGCAAGCCGAAGCCTTCATACTGGACGACGGTCATCAGCCCGCTCATCACATCGTGATTGTCCACCATGTGCGCGACGATGTGGCAATGCAGCGGCCAGACACCTGGATTGTTCGCGAGAAAATCGATGTCGACCGTCTGGCCAGGGTGGACCGGCACCGTGTTCATGGTCTGCGGCCGTTCGAGCGGGCTGCCGTCCTGCGCGATCAGTCGAAACCAATGGCCGTGTAGGTGGATCGGATGCGCCATGTTCGTGAGATTCCCGAAACGCAGGCGAACCAGATCGCCTGATCTCACGGCGATGGGCTGCGTCGCCGGAAACGTCTTACCGTTGAAGCACCAGTACTCGACCATGTCCATGCGATCCATCGCGTCGCCGACTCCAGGCAATGGATCGGCGCCGGGTTTCGCGCCCATACCGGTCATCATCATGCTGTCCGCGAGTATGGTTTGCTCCTCTGCGGCGCGCGCTTTCTCCCACGGGATCGAACTGATGAAAATCGGTAGGTCCGACGCATAGTGCGGCTCGCGTCCGTCAACTTGCGGATCGACGATGAACATGCCGCTGACGGAAGCGAATTCCAGCTCGTTGATGTGACTATGGTACATGTACGTCCCCGCCTGGGGCGCGATGAACCGATAGACAAATGTCTCATTTGGTCGAATCGCTTGTTGCGAGAAACTTCCGGACCCGTCCATGGTGAACGGGATCGGTATTCCGTGCCAGTGCAGCGAGGTCGCCCTGGGAAGGCGATTGATCACGGTGATTTCGACTTCATCACCTTCGCCGGCGCGCAACACCGGCCCGGGCGACGTGCCGTTGATGGCGGGAACAGATATGCGGTGTTTCGGCAATGGTTGAACCGTCGCCGGCGCGAGCGTCAGCGTGAATCGCTTCGTCTGACCGCTTCGGCTGACGGAGTCCGGCGGCCGCAACGGCGGCAACGCGCGCAAGCCGGCCGTCGTGAGCCGATCGAGTTCTGCATCAGCGCCCACAGACGAGGCGGCCGGCACGGTCGCGCCGGCCATTGCCTTCCCGACATTCGTCGTCGCCAATCCGAGCGCCCCGGCTGCACCAAGTCGTAGGACGTCACGTCGCTTTAGCATGTGGCCTCGCGCTGGAAACTACTGTCTTCGGCGGACACTTGCATGGCGCGCGTGTCTCAACCTTGGCGGATCACCGGTTCGGATCAGAAACGTGCGCCGTCGGCCTGCCGATCAAATAACCCTGAAGCGAGTCGCAGCCGGCAGCAGCCAAGAAGGTCGCTTGTTCCTCGGTTTCTACGCCTTCTGCAGTGACGGTCATCCCGAGGGCCTGGCTCAGCGCGATGATGCCTCGCGTGATCGCCGCATCCTCCGACTTTTCCGGCAGCCCGCGCGTGAACGATCTATCTATCTTCACGGTGTCGAACGCAAATGAGCGTAGGTAGCCGAACGAGCTATATCCGATACCGAAATCATCGATCGCGATCTTAACGCCCATCGATCGCAACGATCGGATGGTGCCGGCGCCGGCTTGTATGTCTCGCACAACCGCGCTCTCCGTCACTTCGAGCGTCAGTCTATCGGCTGGAAGACCTGAAGATCGCAGCGTTTCGCCGACGATCGACACGAGATCGGGATGCGAGAACTGTCGTGCGGAGATGTTGACCGCAACCCAAGGATAGCCGGCTTGGTCGCTGTGCCACCCAAGAGCTTGAGAACAGGCTTGGCGCAGCACCCATTCTCCGATCGGAATGATGAGGCCCGTCTGCTCGGCGAGTGGGATAAATCGGTCGGGCGGAACGAGGCCGAGCGTCGGATGTTCCCATCGGATCAGAGCTTCGAAGCCGCGGAGTCGGCGACTCGCAGCGTCGACGATGGGTTGGAAATGCAGCCGGAATTCACCTCGACCCAGTGCGCGGTAAAGGCTGTTTTGGAATTCAAGGCGTGAGTCGGCCTCGTCGTGCATGTCGGAACTGAAGAACACCGCTTGACCTCCGCCACTTTCCTTAGCGGAGTGGACCGCGGTGTCGGCTTGGCGGATTAGTGACTCGCTGTCGCATGCGTCGCCGGGATAGATGCTGAATCCGGCGCTCGCGTTGACGTATAATTCGCGTCCGCCGATGATGAACGGTTCCGAGAAGGCGCGCGTCACCTTGTCGGCGAGAAGCGTAAGGTCCGCTACGGTCGCGACGTCGGCGAAGACGATCGCGAATTCGTCCGAACCCAACCGGCCGACGGTATCGCCGCGGCGGACGATGGACGAGAGTCGATCCCCCACCTCCTTTAGCAGCGTGTCTCCGGCGACGTGGCCCAACGTGTCGTTGATATTCTTGAACCGATCGACGTCCAGGCAGCACAAAGCCACGAGTTTGCCGCGTTCGAGCGCACGGCCCAACGACTCCGATAGTCGCACCTCGACTTGCATCCGGTTGGGCAGATTCGTGAGGACGTCGAAGTTGGCGAGGCGCACGAGCTCGCTCTCGGCTATCTTCCGTTCCGTGATATCCAAGACGCTGCCGAAGCCACGCGTTGATGCCCCGGTCTCGTCGACGTCGTATCGTCCGACATTTTGTATGTGCCGGACGCTCCCGTCCTTATGATTGATGCGGTGGTCGATGTTCCACGAAATACCGGCCCGGATCGCATGTTGGACAGCACTTTCGACAAACGCGACGTCGTCGGCGTGAATGGCATCTCCGAGCGCGGTGAAATCCGCCGGCATCTCGTCGGCGGTTCGGCCGAATATGCGGAGCAGCTCGTCCGAAATCGTGCGCTCGCCGCTCTCACGATCGTACGTCCACGTGCCGAAGCGAGCCAGCGTCTGCGCTTCAGCAAGGGTATGTTCTAGACTTATGCGTTCGGTGACGTCAATGCAAAGGCCGGCTACCCCGATGATGCCACCGTGCGAATCGCGCAGCGGTTCGACGCGGCTTTCAAATGTCCGGTCGCCGAATGAATCCATGTAGTCGCAGGCTTCCCCTTTGAGGGCCCGCTCGTGCGAACTGATCGTCGGTCCAGCCTGGTCGTCGAACATCCGTCGAAGATTGTTTCCGACCATAGAATCGTCTTCAGCCCCAAGCCTGCGAAGCGCTCCGCCGATCGAAGTCTGTATCGTGAGGTCGAGATCGGTCACCCACAGGATGGCCGGCATGTGATCGATCAGGCGGCGGATCCGCCGCTCGTGATCGAGTCTCTTCTCTTCTGCATCGTGTCTCGACGTTATGTCCAGGAAATAGACGGCGATCCCATCCGGAGTCGGCCGGACACGTGCTTCGTACCAATGATCATTGAGCAACGAACGGAACTCGAACTGTGACGGGATGCCATCGTGCATCGCGTCCTCGTAGCGCCGCCGATGTTCGGGTTGCGAGAACGACGGGAACCACCTCTCGATCGGCTCACCGACGAGCTCCTCGGCGGGCTTGGAGAAAAGCGACTCCACGGTGACGTTTACAAATTTGATCTTCCACTCGCGATCGATGTGCACAAAGTGTTCGACGATGCTTGCGAGGACTTCAGTCAGTCGATCCGCTGTTGCTATCGCCTTCGAGCGCGCGCGAAGTCCCTCCGTAGCGATTGCGATAACGCCGGCGACCGTCAAAGCGAAGCGAACATCTTCTTCATCAAAGCGTTTCACATTCTTGACGTAGCCGACAAGCGACCCATAGTCTCGCGTGTCAGAGCGGATCGGGATGCCGATAGCGGCGCGAATCGAGTAGCGATCGAGAAACCAAGCGGAATCAAGCGGCCTATCGGAAGCGTCGAGATCGGCGGCTGCGACGACCCCACGCGATCGAAATGATTTGGCCGCCAGCGAATCGCCCGCGACATCGAATGTGATAGAATCGAGCGCGCCTTCCCAACCTTCGGCGGCCACACACTTCAGCGATCGATCGCGCCATTGATGTTCGTACGCGAGAACGAAGTCGACCGCAAGGCCGTCGCGCAGCAGCCGGGCGCCGAGGCGCTTCAATTCGATGTCGGATTGCTCTGCGATCGCCGCCTTGGCGAATTCGATAAGCGCTTCCTGACGCCTGACCTGCTCAAGTAATATCGGTGCCGGGATTGATGCCGCATCAACTGCCTGTCGAGCACGCTTCTTGGCCGGAGCATCCTCGTTCGACACGCTGATCAGCATCGCGTGCCGACCGGCGTAAGTGATCGGCGTCGCAAATCCCTCGATGCGCGTCACACGACCGTCGACGTCAGATATCCGGAAGCGCACGACTCGGGGTCCAGCGCGCTTTTTCTGCAGGCTCTGCCCGATGAATTCTTCCTCGCCGCGCGCGATGATGTCGGCGAGTTTAAGGCTGTAGAGCTTTCGGCGCGCATAGCCGAAGAGCGAGACGGCGGCATCGTTGGCATCGATAATCGCACCGCTGCGGATATCGTACGCGAACACCGCGTGGCGGGCGCTCCCAAAGAGTAGTTGGAACGTCTGCTTACCGGTATCACGCGCAGTCTGGGTCAATCTCTTAGTGTCCAATGGAGCGCCGCGACAGTGCCCTCTTTAAACTCATCGGCCTTCGGCTTCGTGCCGTGGTCGGACGGAACCGATCTGCCATGCACGCGTGACGGACGTCACATCCCCTTTCCGCACTGTAGTAGGGCAAGCATCGCTTGTCCGCGTAAGCGGCGCGTATGGATCTTGGCATTCGAAATCGCGTCGCGCTCGTCACTGGCGCGAGCTCGGGGTTGGGAGAGGCCGTCGCCCTCGCACTTGCAGCCGAGGGCGTGCGGCTTGCGATCGCCGCGCGGCGGCGTGACGCGCTCGACCGTGTCGCCGCAAACGCGAAATCGCGCGGCGCCGCCGATGCCAAGGCGTTCGAGGTGGACCTGGCCGACGCGGCCTCCGTCGATGCGCTTATCGCAGCGGTGCAGCAGGCTTACGGCGCGCCCGAGATTCTCATAGCAAATGGCGGCGGCCCAAAGCCCGGCGCGGTCGAAGGTCTTTCGCTGGACGATTGGGATAACGCGTATCGACTTGTCTTGCGCAGCATGCTGCAGCTCGTCCACGCATGCGTCGGCCCGATGAAGGCGCGCGGCTGGGGCCGTATCGTCGCGCTGACATCAAGCTCGGTCAAACAGCCGATCGCAAACCTGGCGCTCTCGAACTCGCTCCGCGTCGCGTTGGTGGCCGCACTCAAGACTCTGTCGGCCGAGGTCGCCCGGCACGGCATCACGGTCAATTCCATCGCGACGGGCCGCGTGCTCACCGACCGCTTGCGGCGACTGAACGGCGACGACGCGGCGATTGCGGCAGCCGCCAGCACCGAAATCCCTATCGGCCGCGTCGCCACGCCGGAAGAGTTCGCCCCGCTCGTCGCATTTCTGTGCGGTGCTCCTGCGAGCTATGTCACCGGTCAAACGATAGCGGTAGACGGCGGGCTGATCCGCGGACTACTCTAACCTGCCTGATATCATGGCGTGTGCAGGGCTCTGAAAAACGCATAGACGACGAGCGGCACCGCGACGAGTACGTAGAGGCGAAGGACCCACAGCAAAGCGATCGTGCCGGGCCCAAGTCTTCGGCGCGGGTAGGGTTTCTTTTCGATCATCTCGCCACCAGATTCGGGAAGATGACTATGAGACCGTAGGTCGCTCCCATCGCCGCGATCACGATCACGATGATGCCGCCTGCGAGGTTGCTGCGCCAGCGGTTTGCGAGACCTCCCATGATCTCACGGTCGTTCGCAAGCAGCAGCAAGAAAAGCAGCGCCGGCGCCATGAGCAGCGTCGCGATCACGTTGACGGTAAGTGTCATCGCAAGGAGCGGCGCGCCGGGGATCAGGACGAGCGCCGCCGCTACCACCGCGGAGATGATCGCCGACAGATAGAACGGCCTGCCGCTCGCAAAGTCGAGATTCAGACTATGCCCACGCCGCAGCACTTCACCGAATGCGTATGCCGAGCTTGTCGAAATCGTCATGGCGGCGACGAGCCCCGCTTCGATGATGCCAAGCGAGAAGAGCGCCGCGCCAGCGGAGCCGATATACGGTCGTAAGGCTGTCGCGAAGTCGGCGCCGCCGGAATAGCTTGCGACGTCAACGTGATGCGTGAAGAGCGGCGTCGCCGCGATAAGCGTCGCGATCGCGGCGCACACCGCGAGGGTAGAACCGATCGCGGTATCTGCCCGGCCTTGCGGCAGGTCTTTAACGGTCAGTCCCTTATCCACCACAGCGCTCTGCTGAAAGAAGATCATCCATGGAGTGACCGTGGCGCCGACGTTCGCGAGCACGAGCACGATAAAGGCCGCGTTGACTCCGCCGGGCAGCGGCCCCCAGGTTCCGAGCGCCCGCACTATTCCCACAACGTCCGGATGGGCCATCAAAGCGGCGGGGATGAAGAGCAGGTTCGCCGCGCTCAGCATGAGGACCGCGCGCTCCCATGTGAAGTAGCGCCGCGCGGCGAGAGCGGCGATCACGATCACGAATCCGATCGGCACCGCGACCAGCGCCGGAATCCCAAAATAGGCTGCGCCGGCTCGAATCGCGATGAATTCCGTCACGAGCGTGAGCGCGTTGCCGATGAACAGATCCAGCATCGCAAAATAGCCCCAGAACGGGCCGAAGCGCTCGAAGATCAACTCGGCGTGCCCGCGCTGTGTGGCGATGCCGAGCCGGACGGTCATCTCCTGTACGACGAACGCCATGACGAACGTGAGGCAGATGAAAGGGACGAAGAATCCAACCCCGTACGACGCTCCCGTCGTCGCATACGAAAGCATGCTCGGGCCGTCGTTTTCGCCGAGCATGACCAATATGCCGGGTCCGACGAGGAGCAGGAGGACGAGAAGTGGTTTGCCGGCGGCGCGTGCGAGGCGGACCAGGCGGCGATCTTGCGCCCGCAGTTCTTCTTCGCGCGCCGTCGACGCCGCCATGGCCACTGTCAGCGAACCACGCAGCGGACTCGTCCGGCTGCGACCGGTGAAACGATGATGTCTTCGTTCCCAACGCGCAACGTGATACCGGCGCGGCTGCTTACGACGGTAGCGCGCATCCCGGGGAGCACGCCGAGCGCATCTAACCTTCGGACGACCTTCTCGTCGCCGTCGTCAAGACTGATGACGATGATCTTGGAACCGGGCGCAACCATGGCGAGAGATTGTTCGCGCCGCTCGCGTTTCTCGCTGCCCGTTCCAGGAATCGGGTGACCGTGCGGATCGCGCTTCGGATTGCCCAAGAATTCCGAGAGGCGGCGGGCGACGTCATCGGAGATCGAATGTTCGAGTTTCTCTGCAGCGCGATGCAGTCGTTCGAGCGGAACACCAAGTGAGCGATACAGAAACGTCTCAACCAACCGATGGCGGCGGACAACGCGGACCGCAAGACCCAGACCTCGGCGCGTGAGCGTGAGCGCGTCCGCGCGCCGGCGCGCGCGGCCGATAAGCCCGTCGTGTTCCAAGACGCGACGTATCTTGCTGACCGATGCACGGGAGACGCGCAGATGCCGCGCGAGCTCGGCGGCTTTCACGGCGCTGCCGTCGCTGAGTTGGTAGATCGCCTTTAGGTAATCTTCGCGCGCTCGATCGCGGGAACGGTCGGCCTGTTTGTTAACCATGGTTGCCAATTATCGTTCGCGATTGGGTGGGGCGGACCTTTTGTGTGGGGCGGACCTTTATGGTCCGCCGGCGCGCCATAAAGGCGCGCCCTACATTTCGCGCGGCGCGCCATAAAGGCGCGCCCTACATTTCGGGCGGCGCGCCATAAAGGCGCGCCCTACACGGCGCGGATAAGCGCGTCGAGGCGTGCGATGGTCTCGGCGATGTCGTCGTCGGTCGTGCGCGGATTGAGCGTGCACATTCGGACGACGATCCGCCCGCGAAGGCGCGTGGTCAGCACCGCCGCAAATCCGCTATCCGTCAACGCACGCGCGGCGTATCTATTGCGCCGGTTTGCTTCAGCATCCGTCATGTCCGCGGGCTGATACCAAAACGTCACGACACCCATGCTCGCGGGCGAACATACATGCCAGCCGGGTAGTCCCCGGACGGTTCGTTCGGAAAGCTCGGCTAGTTCAAAACCTCGTTCGATCGCTGCGTCGAAGGCGTCCGCGCCGAAGACTTCGAGCGACATCCAGAGCTTTAACGCGCGAAACGGCCGCGTCAGCTCCGGTCCATACTCCCAGAAATTGATCTCCTCGCCCGATGCGTCGGCATCTTCCAAATAGTCCGGCACTTCGCTGAAGGCGCGCTTCAGCTTCTGCTTATCCCGAACCACGACGCACCCGCAGGCGTAGGGCTGGAACATCCACTTGTGCGGGTCGACCGAGAACGAATCCGCGCGGCCCAGCCCGCGAAGCGTCGTGCGACCGCGCTCGCTCAAAATTGCGCCCGCTCCAAGCGCGCCGTCCACGTGATGCCAGAGATTCTCGCGTTCGCACACCGTCGCCAGCCGGTCGAGCGGATCGACCGCGCCCGTATTCGTCGTACCGGCGTTGGAGACTAAGCAGAACGGCAATCGCCCTGCGGCCCGATCGGCGGCGATGACTGTGTCGAGCAGCTCGAGGTCGATCTTGAAATCCTCGCCCGTCTTGATCTCGCATACTTGCTCGGGCAAGAATCCAAGGATGCGCAGACCGCGGCCGATCGAGGAATGCGTCTGATCAGAACAATAAATGACCGCGCGTTGCCGGTCCGCCACGCTGAGCTTGCAGTCGCGCGCGGCGTGCAGCGCCGTGAGATTTGCCATCGATCCGCCACTCGCGAAAAGGCCGCCGGCCGTCGGCGGCATCCCGGCGAGCTGAGCCAACCACGATATTGTCTGCAGCTCGATAGCTCCCGGCCCCGACCCCTCGAGCCACGTACCGGCGAAGACGTTGGCGGCCGCTACGAGCATGTCGGCGGCGATACCGACAAAGTTCGCCGGACCCGGCACGAATGCGAAATACCGCGGATGATCGGCGCGGCCCATGAACGGCAGCGCGCCGTCGATAACGCGACGCATGACGACACGCGGATCGCTCGGTCCGGCCGGCAGCGATTCGCAGAATTTGGCCGTTATATCGTCGTGCGGCGAGCGGCGTAAGGCGGGCAAGCCGGCCAACGCCAGGCGATAGGAAACCGCCCACTCCATCACTTCGCGACCGAGCTCGCGCATCTCGTCGGGCGACAGATCGAGCGTCGCGTCGTTGCGCCGCGGGGGCACCGCGCTAGAGATTTACGCGGCTCATGTCGGCGTAGCGCGCCCCGGCACCGGCACCGACCGGCGCGACGGCCTCGATTTCGGCGAGTTCCGCATTGGTCAACGTCACATCCGCCGCCGCACAATTCTCTTCGAGCCGCGCGCGCCGTCTCGTGCCCGGTATCGGAACGACGTCGTCGCCGCGACACAAGAGCCAGCTCAGCGCCAGTTGGCTCGCGGTGACGCCCTTTTGTTTCGCGATGCTCTCCAACGCCGCGACCAGACTCATGTTGCGTCGGAAATTCTCGTCTTGAAAGCGCGGATGATTGCCCCGGAAGTCGCCTTCTTCGAATTGCTTCGGATCTTTGATCGCGCCCGTGAGCAGGCCGCGGCCCAACGGCGAGTACGCGACGAAGCCGATGCCGAGCTGCCGAACGGTGGGAAGTATTTCCGCTTCGACGTCGCGCGCGAAGAGCGAGTATTCCGTCTGCAACGCCGTGATCGGATGGACGGCGTGCGCACGCCGGATGGTGGCAGGCGCTGCCTCGCTCAGGCCGAGATGCCGCACTTTGCCATCTTTGACAAGGCTCGCCATCGCTCCCACGGTCTCTTCGATCGGCACGGTCGCGTCCACGCGGTGTTGATAGTAGAGATCGATGTGGTCTACGCCCAGTCGTTGCAGAGACGCATCGCAGGCCTTGCGCACGTAGTCGGGTTTGCCGTTGATGCCGATCCACGAACCGTCTTCGCTACGTTCGTTTCCGAACTTCGTGGCGAGGACGACCTTGTCGCGCCGATCGGCGATCGCGCGGCCGACGAGGCGTTCGTTGGTGAACGGTCCGTACATGTCGGCCGTATCAAGGAAGTTGCACCCCAGTTCGAGCGCTCGATGAATCGTGGCGATGGACTCCGCGTCGTTCGAACTGCCGTAAAATTCGGACATCCCCATGCAGCCGAGCCCGATCGACGACACGACCAAGGCGCGCTTTCCTAGTATTCGTCGTTTCATCATGGATGTGGACTTGCCGATGCCGTCGGCGACCTCCTCGCATCGGGCGCGGGACCGAGTCGCAGGGTCCGCGAACAGTCCGCGCGGCGCTATAGAGGTGCGCCGGCGCTTTGATGACCCGGTTATTCGTCACGCGACCCACGTTGGCAGCCGTCGTCGCGTTCTTGGCGTTGATCGGAGGGACGATTGCGGCGTTCGGCTTGCGCGAGCAAGAACTGCCGAACGTCGATTTGCCGGCCGCCACCATCATCGTCTACTATTCCGCGGCAACCCCGGCCGAGATGCGCGACACGATCGTCCGGCCGATCGAAGATCAGCTTGCCGGAGCGCCGAGCTTGCAGCATCTCCAGTCGTCGGCGCAGCAAGGCGTCGCCTCGATCACGGCGGTATTTAGCCTTAAATCCAAAGCGGACGACGATCTGGCAGAAGTCCAGCGCCGGCTGCAAGCGGCGATGCCGAACCTCCCCGCCGACGTGCCCGAACCGCGCGTTGTGCTCTTCGATCCCAGTCATGCGCCGGTCGTGACGCTCTCCGCGACATCGACGGCGCTTGACCCCGGCGCGCTTTCGGCACTCCTCACCAATAAAGTCATCCCTGCGATCGAACAAATCCAAGGCGTCAGCACAGTCCTAGCCGACGGTCTGCTCTCCCCATCGGTTCGTGTCGAAGTCGATCCGGCGAAGCTCGAAAAGCAGGGGCTCACGCTGCTCGATATCACGAACGTCATCGCTGGAAACGCCGTCAGCGCCCCCGGCGGCACGCTCGTTCAGGCGGGCCGCGAGACCGGCATCAACATCCGCAGCGATCTTTCTGATCCGGCGTCGGTACGTTCGCTGCCCATCCCCGGCGTGGGCGTGACGATCGGAGATGTCGCTCGCGTCAGCAATGCCGATGAGCCGCAACGGGTTTTCGCGTACGTCGGCGGCAAGCCCAGCTTCGTCCTGGGCGTCGCCAAGGCCGAAGGGACGAGCGAGGTGGATGCTGCGCACGGCGTGATCCAAGCGATCCCGGCTCTCGAACAGCAGTTCCCTGGCGTCACGCTGCACGTCATCGACGACAGCTCGGCCTACACCGCGCACGCGCTCGCGGGCGTTGCGCGCACGCTCGTCGAGGGCATCGTGCTCGTCGCGATCGTCATGATCTTCTTCTTGCGGACGTGGCGCAACGCCGTGGCGGTTCTCATCGCCATCCCCACCTCGCTCTGCGTGACCCTCATCGTCATGCGGATCATGAACTTCACTCTGGACACCGTGTCGCTGCTCGCCATGACGCTCATCACCGGCATTCTCGTAGACGACTCGATCGTCGTCTTGGAAAATACCGAGCGTCATCGCGAACTGGGGCAACCGCCGATCGAAGCGGCGATCACCGGTCGTTTAGAAATCGGCTTAGCCGCGATCGTCATCACGCTCGTCGACGTCGTCGTCTTCTTGCCGATCGCATTCTTACCGGGGATCGTGGGTAAGTTTTTGACGGAGTTCGCGGTGGTGGTCGTCGTCGCAACGATGTCGTCGCTCCTTGTCTCATTCACCATCACGCCGGCGCTAGCCGGCAACTGGGCGCTGCACACGAAGACTCGCTTCGGCGGCGCGATCGGCGCCTTCACGCGCATGTTCCAGAGCATCCGCGATTGGTATGCCGACCGGGCGCTGCCTGGCGCGCTCGCGCATCCATGGATCGTGGTCTTCATCGCAGTCGCAACGCTTGCGGGTGCTCTCGCGCTCATACCCCTGGGCGTCGTCGGATTCGATTTCGATCCGCCGCAAGACAGCGGCGAGATCTTCGTCCAACTGCGCTTCGCCGGCGGCACACCGCTTGCCACGACGAGCGCCGCCGTCCGACGCATCGAGCGCGCGGTGGATAAGATATCCGATCTGCGCTCCGAAGTATCGCTCGCCGGCACCGCACAATCGCCGACGGGCGAGCGCATATTCGACGACGCGGTCGGGCAGATCGACATCCACCTTCGCGACAAGCGGATGAATTCGACCGATGACTGGGCCGGATTCCTCCGCACCGCTGCGCTGCGCGCCGTACCCGAGGGACATCCGGTCATCATTCCGGTGACGAACTCTCACTCCGGGAATACGCAGCCGCTCGATTATCTCGTCTCCGCCGGTGATCAAGATCCGACGCTTTATGCGCCGCGTGTGGCCGACGCGCTTGCTCGCACGTCCGGTGCTTCGAACGTTTTCAGCTCTGCCGGCAGCCAGTCGCCGCAACTCGACGTGACGTTCACGCACGACCACACAGCCGCAGGCGCTGTGCCTGCTGCGGCCGCCGCCGGCGCGATCCGGGCTGCCTTTGGCGGACTCCGCGCCGCGCAAGTCCCGACGCCGAACGGCCCGATCGACGTCATCGTGACGTATCCCCAAAATGCGCAGCGCGATCTGGCTCGGCTGAAGGCGGTCGCGGTACGGACTGCCGCGGGTACGACGACCACGATCGGCGCGATCTCCGACATGCGCTACGTGAATGCGCCGCGCACGATCGATCGAGTCGACCGCCACGACGTCGTCCACGTGAGCGCCAACACCGCGCCGGGATTCGCACTTTCCATCGTCGAGGCGGCGTTCGCGCAGAACTTGACGGCGCTGCATCTGCCGTCAAACGTGACGGTCGTGCCGAACTCCGTCGGCACGCAGCAGAATCTCTCCGATACGGTGCTCGGCCTCGGGCTCGCGCTGGGACTCGGGATGGCGCTCGTCTTTCTTCTCATGGTATCGCTCTACGATAGTTTCGTCGCTCCGCTCTATATCATGCTCGCAGTTCCGCTCGCGGTTGTCGGCGCGATCGGCGCGCTCGCGCTCGCGCATGAGACGCTCAACGCATTTTCCCTGATCGGAACCGTCTTGCTCATCGGACTCGTCACGAAGAACGGCATCTTGCTCGTTGACTATGCCAATCAGAGGCGCGCTGCCGGCGCGGATCGGATTGCGGCGATCGTCGAGAGCGCGCGCACGCGTTTCCGGCCGATCGTGATGACGACGGTCGCGATGATCTTCGGCATGCTGCCGCTCGCGCTCGGCCTTGATCCCGCGGTGACGTCGCGCCGAGGTTTGGGCATCGTCGTCATCGGCGGCTTGACCAGCTCCCTGCTGCTCACGCTCGTCGTCATCCCGGTCATCTACGCCGCGTTCGGACGGGATCGGAAGCGCAGCGCGTGATCGGACGGCACGCCGGGCGGCAGGCCGTCCTCAACTTCTATTGGATCCCGCTCAATCTCCAGACCACCGCGCTTATGGCGATCGCCGTGCCGGCGGCGCTTTTGCAGTACCCCGGCGACCATACGCGGTTGCTCGCGCTGCTCGCGACGTTGGTCGCGTTCATGGCGATGATCGTGCCGCCGTTCGCCGGCGCGTTGAGCGATCGACTGCGGCGCGGAGGCGCGACGCGCAAGCCGCTCATCGTCGGGGGCGCCGCGCTCAACGCTGCGGCCCTCATCTGGATGATGCAGCACGGATCCATCGAGACATTCACTGCGGCGCTGCTGCTCGGCGTTCTCGGACAGAGCATCAGCCTCGCTGCATATCAGGCGCTCATACCCGAAGTGGTCTCGCGCGATGATTGGGGATTGGCGAGCGGCTTCCAAGGGGCCGCCTCTCTTATAGGGTCGGTCGCAGGGCTCGCGCTTGCAAGCCTGACCGATCCAGCGCGGACGTTTCTCGGTTCTGCCCTCGTGCTGATCTTAGGGGTGGCGGCGGTTCTTTGGACACCCGAAGGACGCTGGCACGCCGACGATGGGGAACATGCGCGCATCGGGAACTGGTACGACTTCATCGTCGCGTTCTGGTCGCGGAGCTGGACGATACTCGGCCTCTCGCTCCTCATGACGTTCGTGCTCTACTTCTTTCGCGACGTGCTGAAGTATTCGAATCCGTCCGCCGGCACGGGCATCGTCGGCGGGATGGCGCTCGTCGGCGCGATCGTCTCGAGCGTGGCGATGGGCATCCTCTCCGATCGCGTCAAGCGAAAATACGTCGTCGCGCTCGCCGGCATTCCCATGACGCTCGCGGCTGTCGGCTTCGCGCTCTTTCCGAACGTGCAATGGATCATGGCATTCGCGCTCTTGTTCGGACTTGGGTACGGCGCGTTCGTCTCCACCGGCTGGGCGCTCGCCATCGATTCCGTGCCGCAGCTGCGTGACGTGGCCCGCGATCTCGGCGTGTGGGGTATCGCATCGAATCTACCGGCCGTGGTAGCCCCAGCGGCCGGCGGCTGGCTGCTCGCCCAATTCGCGGTGCCCGTGATCGGGTACAAAGCGCTTTTCATCGCGGCCGGCATGAGCTTCGCGCTCGGTTCGATCTTCGTGCTTGCCGTGGGCGAACGCAAGCGCTTCGGCATCTGTTTTCAGTTCGTCGCGCTCGGCCTTGCGATGCTGTACTTCCGCCTTGCATATCGCATCAGGCATTATGGCCGGCTTCCCCGCGATCGCGGTCCGACGCTCGTGCTCTGCAACCATCAGCACGACTTGGACACGACGGCGGTCATCGCCCAGCTCATCATCGATGGGCCCTGGTACGAGCCGATCTATGCAGCCGGGTCGCGGCGCATGTTCGAGCCGGGTTTCATGGGGGCGCGCACGCGCTGGTTACGCAAGGTGCTGCGCTCCGCGAACTGGGCTGGGCTCTTCAGCGCGCTTGGCTGTCTGCCGATCGAAAACGAGTTGCGTACGCGCACCATCGCCGCATTGGCGGCGGCGATCGAGCGCCGTCACGGCGATCTGCTGCTCGGAGACGTCTTCCAAGGTTCGGCGCTCGTCGCGCTCGGTGAGGGGGCGGCGGAACTACGAGTTTCGGATCTCGGCGATCCATCGCTCTATTCGGTCGGCCGCGACGTCCTTGCTAGGATCGAAGATGTTCGCGCACCGTACCGCGACGAGATCGTCGCGCAGACGCGCGCCGATCTTGAAGCCGATCTGCAGCGCATCGAGCAGACGATGAGACGCGGTGTGACATTTTTTCTGACACCGGAAGGGCGCTATTCGCGAGACGGACGCTTGAGCCGCCTGCGCACCACGCTCTGGCGTCTGAAGCCGCTCGCGACCGTCTATCTATCGTCTGTCAGCTATGACCCGTTCGTCGGCAGGCGGCTGTCGGTGCTTTTCCGGATCGCGCGGCCTGCCGCAGACGACGATCTGGCGTCGTCCATGGCCGCTGCACGGCCGATCACGACAAGCCAGTTGATCGCCGCGTGGCTGGCCGACGTACCGTCGGATATGTCGCTAGAGTCTGCGATCCGCGACGTTCGCGTGCGCTTGCAAACAGTGCCTACCGGCGCTTTTGTCGATCCGGAACTGTCGCAGGCGCCGGACCGGATGGTCCGCGCTGCGTTTGCCGGGCTGACTCGTCTCGGCATTCTCGAGCCGTCACAAGCATCCGTAGTAGGGCAAGCATCGCTTGCCCAGCGCGACGAAACGTATGCGCTGACCGGCGTTCGCACACATCCCCAATTCCCGCTCGCGCCAGACATCCTCGCGCATCAAGCCAACCAATTTGCAGAAACGATTGCCGCGCTTCAAACGCTCGACAACCGGCGCGAAGCCGGGGAGGTTTCCCGGCGCGCCGCAACGCACGTCCTACCGATTGTCAGGGAAGGAAGTTAAATGACGAACCCTCGCATTTCGTTGCTTCGTGCTATCATCGCAGCCGCTTTATTGTCATTGCCGCTCTTACTCTTGGCGCCGCGAGCGGACGCGGGAACCACTGGCTCGCTCGTCGGTATCGTGACGGATTCGAAGGGCGGACCCGTTGCAGATGCCCTTGTTACCGCGACTTCGCCGTCGCAGGTCGAGACCGCTCGGACCGACGCCCAGGGCCGATTTACGATTGCGTCACTAGCCCCCGATAGCTACTTTGTATTTGTGGACAAGGTTGGGTACGAGGAAGCGCGGGCATTTGGCGTCGACGTATCCGCCGACAACATTCGATCGATAAGTTTCGTTCTGGGCCCGCCATTAAAGGTTCTCGATGGCGAGACGGTTTACGCGCCGAGCGGTCTGGTTCGGTCGGGAGTCGCTAGCGACGTGTACACGATCAGCGCATCTCAACAATCGAAGGTCGCATCGCTCGGCGGCGGCGGCGGATTGGATAACGCGTATTCGGCGATCACCGCGGTTCCTGGCGCGTTCGTTCCTCCGAGCCAGACAGGCTGGAACCAGCCGGTGTTCCTGCGGGGCGGCGATTTCACCGAAGTCGGCTACGAACTCGACGGCGTGCCGCTCAACCGATCCTATGACCACATCCCGACGACCAATCTCTCGTCGCTCGGCCAGCAAGAGCTGCAAGTCTACACCGGCGGTGCGCCGGCGGAGGCCGAATCGAACGGCCTCTCCGGCTACATCAATCAGGTCGTCAAGCAAGGCACCTATCCCGGAACGGCAACCCTCGATCTTGGCATCGGCGACCCCGCGTTGTACAACAAAGCTAATCTGGAAATCGGCGGAGCCACGCCCGATAAACGTTTCACGTACTACGTCGGAACGAGCATCATCAACCAAGATTTCAGATATCGAGATGAGCAGAACGGCGCAGATTTCTCCTCGCAATTCGGCGCACCGTTCGATTTGCAATTCGCAGCGCTCGGCCCGATCACCGGAGTCGGTCCGCCAGGCTGCGGTCTTCCGAACGGATCGAACTTCACGGGGTGCTACGCCAATCGGGCGTTCTTCGCTGCGCTTCCCGCGGGCCCAGGCGGATACGTTCTCGGGCCCTACGTCATGGGCCACAACTCGAACATCGCGGACCGCGAGAACATCGCAAATCTCCACTTCGGCATTCCGCGTGCGAACGGCCGCATGGACGATTTTCAATTGCTCTACGACACGTCAGAGCTCTACACCGATACCTACTCGTCGTTTCTTGATTGGGGCGGATCTCCGTTCTGGCAAGGCATAGACGGTCAGGCATTCGGCCTCAAAGCGGGCGGGCCGCCATATCCGACATTCGTACCGGGGTTCGCATACGCTCTGCCGTTGGGGCAGATGCTGACCGGCACGCCGGGAGGTCCGATCAACGGAGTCCTTCCCTATCTGTATCCCGGGTCCACGCTCGCCAACGCCGCCGGACCGATTGCACTCGGCCAACGCGATGCATCGTCTAACGGTCAGAGCATCATCAAGGCGCAGTTCCAGCACAACTTCTCAAGCGACGCCTACATCCGCGGCTACGCATACAGCGCCTATTCGAATTGGTTCGTCTCGAGCCCCAACGGTCTTTCGCAGATATTCATTTCGAACTCGGCCGATCGAGAACTCTCCACGCATACCACCGGTTTCGCCGTGAAGCTTGCGGGCGAGATCAACGGATCGAACCTCGTGAGCGCGCAAATCGCCTACCAGACATCGCGCAACGTGCAGGTCGATAATCAGCAGAGCACGACCTCGCAGCCGGCGCCGCAATCGTTGTTCGCCGCTCTCGTCAATTCGGCGAGCCCGCTGTCCGGCATCTGCAACTCATGGGATTTCAACCCGCTGGATTCGCCGACGCCTTCCTCGTGCGAGCCGCTCACGGTCTTCGCGCTGCGAGGCGCACCGGGAACGCCAGCGTACTTATCGTACAACGCTCCTTTCGTTCCGCCGCCTGCCGGATACGAGTGGCTTCCGCTCGAGAATGGAGCGACGGGAGATCTTAACCAAGTGCGGCCGGAGTTCGGCTCCTTCTCCATGCAGGACGAGTGGCACCCGACGGACCGGATCGCGCTCAACGTCGGCGTGCGATTCGACCGCTTCGACTTCGTACTGCCGTCGACGGCCGGCGGCGCTACTCGCGCTTTCTGGTTCAACGCGTGGAATGCGGTCATGTGCGCAAATCGCGGCGTCAACGGCGGCAATCCGATCGACGAGACGATTCTCGGTCTTCCCGCCGGCGCACCATGCTCGCTCGCTGGTCCGGGCTGGGTTCAGGCGCGGCTTACGAACTCCACCGCTCAAAGCTCTACGCTCGCGTTCAGCGAGTTTCAGCCGCGGATCGGCGGTACTTATACATTCAATGAGGACAACGTTTTTCGATTCTCGCTCGGCGGATACGCACAGCCGCCGGCCACGCAGTTCGTGCAGTATGATTCGCTGCAGCAGAATCTGCCGGCGTATATCGGCAATCTCTTCTACACGCTCGGCTACACAACGCCGGAGCATGACATCCGCCCGGCGGTCTCATACAATGGCGATATCTCGTGGGAACACAGAGTTCCGAATACCGATGTCAGCTTCAGCCTTACGCCGTTCTATCGCCGCACTCGAGATCAGATACAACGCTTCTTCATCAATCCGACGACCGGCACGTATACCGGCGTGAACGCCGGCCGGCAAACGGTCGCAGGCGCCGAATTCGCGCTGACAAAAGGCAACTTCGGCAATGGCCTCACGTCGCAGCTGTCGGTCACATACACGCACAGCCGCATCACCTACGACGCATTGCCGAACGGTGCGACGCTGCTCACGCCGGTGAACAGCTCGATACAGCTGTACAACTCGTATACCAAAGCCTGCGCAAGCGCCGCGCCCTCGACCAATCCGAATAGCCCGTGCGGCATCTACGGCAACACGAACGCCGTAGCCACGGAAGCATCAGGCGTGGCCAATCCGTACTTCAACGAATCGGCGCGGCCGCTGCTCGACACGAACGGCTCGTACCCGACGTATGACGTCGTGCCGACGGGCCTTCAACTCTCGTCCGCCAGCGACGGGGTTCCGCTGGCCGCGTCGCTGCTGTTCAACGAACATCAAAATAAATGGACGATCGCGCCCGTGCTGCAGTTCATCGCCGGAAGCCGCTACGGTGCTCCGCAACAGCAGGTGGGCGTGGACCCGGCCTCTTGCGCGCCGTTGAACAACTCCGGCACGGTCAGCGGTGATCCGCGTTACCCGCGCGGCGGCTCGGGCAACCCATACGATGCGACGACCTGCTTCAATACGATCTTCATCCCAGATCAATTCACGGGCAACTTCGACACGCCGGGCGCGTTCAAGGAACCATCGTACCTCGGCGTGCATGTGCAGTTGGGCTACGATCTTTCCAGCCGCGCGACGCTCAAACTCAATCTGCTGAACGTGTACTCGCGCTGCTTCGGCGGCGACTCGCTGCCGTGGGCGATCGGTGGAAAGACGTGCGGCTACGACGTTCTGCCCGGCCACATCCCGCCGGTCGGCAATATCTTCAATCCGGGCGATCCCATCCAAGCGATTGTGCGCTATCCGTACGCGCCTACGCTGCTGCAGTCACAGCCATTCAACGCGTATGCGGATATCCAGTTCAAGCTGTGAAGGGGCCGACAGTTAGTTCCTTGAGGCGCGCAGCGGAGGCGGAGTAGCATCGGCGCTGGAATGGCAGCGCGATGGACGAAATATTCGGCATCTTTGCCGTATTGATCGTTGGGCTTCTTCTTATTTCTTGGATTCTCGGCGTCTTCGCTTTTGCGCGGACATACTCGCTGCAGCGCGACATAGACGCGCTGCGTCGCGAGATACTCATACGCGACCGCCCTGAGCCTGCAGCGCAGCAAGCGCCGGAGCCGCCGCCGGTGGCGCAGGCACCGCCGCCGGTTACGCAACCACCGCCGGTGGTCGCGCCAGTTCTCAGAGCGTTTGATCCGCTGCCGCTGCCCCAAAAAGAGAGGCGCGCGACAGACGAACCGGTCTCGACTCCTCGCACGCTTGCACCAAGGCCGGATTTTGAGGCCGTCGTCGGCGGCAAGTGGCTGAACGTGATCGGCCTCGCGGCCGTGCTCATAGCAACCGCATTCGGCCTCAAGTACGCGTTCGACGAAAATTGGATCGGCCCATACGGACGGATCGCGCTTGGCTTTGTCGCCGGCAGCGCGGTGCTCGCCGCGAGCGAATGGATCTTGCGGCGGGGATGGATCTATTTCTCCGAGGGTGTGACGGCGCTCGGTGCCGGCATCCTGTTCCTTTCGCTCTATGCAGCGTGGAATTTTTACCATATCATTCCGCCGGAAGCCGCGTTCATCGGCCTTGCGGCAGTCACGGGACTGCTCATCGCGATCTCTTTGGGCCGTAATTCGCAGCGTATCGCCGCGCTTGCGCTGCTCGGCGGCTACGCCACGCCGCTGCTCGTCTCGACCGGCCACGACGCCCAAGTACCGCTCTTCACGTACCTCGCGCTGCTCAACATCGGGCTCGTCTGGATGGTCATCGCGCGCGATTGGCGGACGCTTTCGCTTTCGTTTCTCTTTAGCGCATTGTACGGCGCCACATGGTATGCGCATTTCTACGATTCGACGAAGCTCATGCCGAGTCTGATCTTCGCGTCGATCTTCTTCTTGCAATTCGCGCTCTTGCCGGCGATCGTGGCGCGGCGCCGCGGCGGCCTGCTGCCCGACGGCGTTGCGATGGCGCTCGTCAACGCGGCATGGTACCTCATCATTCTCGACCGCCTGTTATACGATTCGCATCGCTGGCTCCTCACCGCATCCGTGCTGGCGGCCGGCGCCTTCTTCATCATCATCTCTTCGCTCGTGCCCGTCGTCTCGGACAGATCGCAGACGCCGGCGCGGCCGGTCTTCGGAAGCATCGCCTTTGCTTTCGTCACCGCGGCGATACCGATCCGGCTGCAAGGACAGTGGATCGACATGGCATGGGCCATCGAGGGTGCGCTGCTCGTCTGGAGCGGCCTGCGCTCCGACACGAGGTGGCTGCGCTGGAACGGCGTCGCCGTGCTGACGATCGTCAGCCTATACCTCTTCCTTTCGCCGCTCACCGCGGACCGTGCGTTTCTGAACGGACGATTCGCGACGTTCGCGGTGGTCGTCGCCGCTTTGGCTGCCGTGCGATTCCTGTCGCGGCGCTACGCCGCAGTTCCGCGCGAAGAGGAAGTCGGGTACCGCGCGCTCGGAATCGCGGCCAACTTCTTCGCGGTCTACGCGCTCTCGACCGAAACGCTGCAGGCCCTTCGGCCTTCCGCGGTCGGCCCGTACGATCTCGCGCCGATCCAGCAATACGGACTGACGATCGTCTTCGCGTTGTACGCACTCGTACTCGCCGCCTTCGCGCGCGCGGCGGATTCGAAGCTTGTCCGCTGGCAATCGTGGATTCTGTTCGCGCTCGTCTTGCTCAAAGCGCCGTCGGCGGATTTTGCGGCCGATCTGCATACCCCGAGCGAATTGATCGCCGTGCGCTTTTGGACGTTTCTCCTCGCCGCCGGCGCGATGGCGCTAGGACTGTATTTCACACGCACGCACAAGACGCCGGCGACCGGCGTCGAACACTCGATCTTCTCCTGGTTTGAAGTCGCGATCAACGTCTACTCGGTCTGGGCGCTGACAGTCGTCGCGGCGCAAGCATTTGCCATCCCGGCCGTCTACTATACGGCCGAATGGAATACGCAGCAGATACTTGCCGTCACCGTCGCGTGGACGGCGTACGCGCTTGGATTGGCTATCTTCGCCCGCGTTCGCGGATCGAATACGGTCCGCTGGCAGGCTTGGGCCTTGTTCGCACTCATCGCCCTGAAAGCGCCTGCCACGGATTTCTCCACCAGCGTCGCGCCGCACACCGCGCTGACGTTGATCCGCATCGCGGTCTTTGTTTTCGTCTTCGCGGCCATGCTTTGCTCGCTGCTTCTCGTCCGCGATCGGGCGGCCGCGGGCAAGAACGATCGCCTCGTGCTCCGCTGCCTCGACATCGCGCTCAACGTATACGGCGTCTGGGCGCTCTCGCTCATCGTCTGGCAAGCATATGCCGGGCCGCCGGCGAGCACCGAGGTGTCTTGGAGCGCGGCGCAGCAACTCGGGCTTTCTTTGGTCTGGACGGTCTACGCGGTCGCACTCATCGCAATCGGCACGTGGCGTGATTCTGCCGTGATCCGCTGGCAGGCGCTTGCGCTTTTCGGATTTGTGATCCTCAAGGCGTTCTTGTTCGATCTCTCCATGTTGGCGCTTGGCTACCGGATCGCATCGTTCTTCGCGCTCGGCGTGATGCTGCTCGGCGCATCGTTTTTGTATCAGCGACGCCTATTCCGGCGCCGGCCACCGGAGGCACCGCGATGATCTCGTTCGCAGCTGCGCTGCTCCTGTCTGTCTCTGCGCCGTCGCCGACCGTGCAACAGCCGGCCCCGTGGCACGACTGGACGGAAGCGCGGCCCATCGATGTGCCGTCGCTTCGCGCGCCGGCGCTCGTCAGGCTGGCGCTTCCCAGCGATGTTTACGGCCAGAGCCGCACCGATCTTGCGGACTTGCGGGTGATCGACGCGCGCGGCGCGCAACAACCGTTTGCGATCGATCAGGCCCTCGTAGCCTCCGCGCGTTCGTGGCAGGACGCTTCGCTGAGCGAGCAAGGTTTTGTGCCCGGGAAATATTCGCAAGCGGTGGCCGACGTCGGCATCGGACGGACGATGCACGACCTGCTCACGATCGAGACGACCGCTGACGAGTTTTCGACGTGGGTCGAGGTCGCCGCGAGCGATGACGAGTCCACCTGGCGTATCGTGCGCGCGCGGGCGCCGATCTTCCGCTTCACGTCTGACGGATTCGCGGGCTCGCTCGATGTCGGCTTTGCGCCGACGCGGGCTAGGTGGTTGCGCGTCCGCGTTCTTGACGCGGCGACCGACTTTCCGATCACCGGCTGCCGCGTCGCGGAGGCAGTACGTATCGTCCCCGATTGGGTCGCCGCCGCGGCAGACATTCCGCCCGATCCGGCCGCGCCGCCGAAACAGACCCGGCTGACCGTGGACCTCGGGATCGCTCGGGTGCCCGTGTCGGATGTCCGCTTTCGTGTCGGGACTGCAGCTTTTGATCGCGCTGTTGCCGTCGTCGCAAGTTCGGACGGCTCGAACTGGGCCGACGTCTACGATGGTGAGATCTATCGCGATTCGCAAGGCGGCTCGTCGCTGGAGTTCAACTTCCCCGAAGCGCGCGGCAGGTACTGGCGGCTCATCATCTACAACCGCGACGATGCGCCGCTGCAATCGCTCCGAGCGACGCTCCTCGCGACGCCGCGCTACGTCACGTTTCTGGCGAGGCCGAATGTCCACTATCGGCTCATATTCGGCAACGCGCATGCGATCGCGCCGAGTTATGATTTCTCCGTTTCGACGTCCGCCGACGAGCGCGCACACGCCCAGCTCGCGCTGTTGGGGCGACTGGGCAACGCGATGAACCCGATCGCCCCAATCATCGCGCACCCATGGACGGAAAGTCACGCCGGCATTTTGTGGGCCGCGCTTATTCTCGCAGTCGCGGTCTTAGGCTGGCTCGCGTTTCGCGCGATGCGGTGACGAAGGCCCCGATGAAGGTCGGCACTTTCAGTTTGAGCGCAAGGCGCTGATCGCACGCGAACGAAATCGCTCCTTATGCCCGGAAAGAACTTTATCGTCCGCATGGCCGACCGGCTGCGATCAGGCAAGATCGGCGAGGCGAACACCGACCGCGATACCGCGCGTGATTACCTCTCGCGGCAGCATACGCTCGCCGCACTGACCGCGCGGTTGAAGTCCGCGATCGCCTCCGATGCGCGCTACTCGACCGTGCACTGCTCCGCCAGACCTACGGATGAAGCGCCGGAGCGGCTTCAGCTGCGCGCTGGAGAATCGATCGTCACCATGCGCATTGCGCCGGGCTCGGAATTCTTCGCCGTGAGCGGTTGCGGTCTTGGCAAGCGCTTCTCCGCGAATCCGGCGCACCTGCAATCCGATGATGTCGTGCTGTTGAGCGCGGACGAAAACGGCACCCATCCATACGGTACCGAATTTGGCGCATTGGATTTTCTAGAGGACCTGGTCCGCACACAAAGCGCGACGTAACGCCTGGGTCGCGAGTCTCTTGACAGCGGCACGATCATTCGCGACGATGGACGGATAGTGCTTTGGCGCGCTGTGGGCGCCGCTTTAGAGGGGAATCCGCCTTGAAATCCTTCGTCGCCGGCATCATCGCCGCGTGTATCCTCGTATCACTTCCCACCCACGCATCGGCAGGTTTCAAACCGCAGCGTGCAGAGGTCGGCCGCGACTATCCGATCCATTACGATGGTCCACTCATCCGTTATGGTCCGCTTTTTATCAGTCCGAATGGACTACCCGATTTCGGCGTGGCATTCCACGGCGGACCCGTCCAAACCACTACGGCCACGTATTCCATATATTGGCAGCCTGCCGGCACGTACATGAGCCCGCGATATAAGAAACTTATCAACCGCTTCTTAAAGGACGTCGGCGGCAGCCCGATCTACGGCATGGCCACGACCTACTCGGGATCCAATGGTCAAGTCCAGAACCTCTCCACGTTCGTCGCGTCGATCGTAGACACGACGCCTTATCCGGCTGGCGGTCCCACCGATGCCGACCTTCAGACGGAGATCTCTAAGGCGATCGCAAGCAACGGGTGGCCGACGGGCGTGGGCATTCAGTACCATATCTTCACCGCGAAGAACGCTGTGCGGGCTCCCGGCTACTGCGCGTATCACAGCGCATACAACTATAATCATAACAATAGGAAGCCGGTGGTCTACGAGTTCACACCCTATGTGGGCTTCGAGAATGGCTGCAATCCGCCGTACGGCATCACGCCGAACAACGACGTTGATGCGGACGGCTCGATCATCAGCGTCTCGCACGAGCAGATGGAGATGGTCACCGACCCGCTGCTCAATGCATGGTACGGCGTCGGCGGCGAGATCGGGGACATCTGCATCTTCAGTTTCGGCGTGCCGTACGGTCAAACCGGGGCGAACATGGTGATCCATGGCGATCCGTACTTCTTGCAAGAAGATTTCTCGCAAGCACTGGATGGATGCCAACCAAACCTGTGATACGCAGTCATTGAAGGGGCCGACGCTAGTCGGCCCATGCGAACGTAACGTGGGCCGACTAGCGTCGGCCCCTTCAATATATAGTTAGAGCCGACAAGAGGCGGCTGGGTGTGCGCCAGGTGGTGCGATGTATGGATCGGTCGGCGAGTACATTGCTTTGCGATCGCCGTCGACGTCCACACTGTACTCTAAACCGTCTCCGCACCAGCGACGCACATCGAAGCGTTGACCTGCTCTGTCGAGTACCACCACATCGAGGCCGCGCACGATCAGCGGGCGTCCGCGCTGCAAGCGTACCGCTTCTCCGCCTCGGACGAAGAGCGCGCGTCCCCCAGAGCCTTGCAACAGCAGTGTTCCGACACCATCGCGATCGACAACCAACGCCGACCGCGCGTCCATCGCGATCGCCCGAACGGTTCCGGCGCCGTGCTCCGCGTCCAGCAACGCCATGAACGCCGCGAGCCGGCCGAAGCGGTCGCGCACGCGAAAGTGCGTGTCGGTGATGACGCCGCGCAACGGCGGAAAATCAAAGAATTTTTCTGTGAAGCTGATCGCCGGTTCGTACGGATCGGCGACGGCATCGGGCGTGTGGACGTCGTGCGTCCGGTCGCCCGCCACGGCGTCGAACACGTAGCTCCCAAGAATCGCCAGACCGGCGCTTGTTCCGCCGACGACTCCGCCGCGGTCGTAGAGTTGCTGCACCGCTCCAGCGAGCGATGTGCCCTTCCAGATGACGTAGTCGGCCTGATCGCCGCCGGCGAAGAACACCGCTTGGGCACGCGATACGATTGCGGCTGCGCGAGAAATGTCGGAGGCCGATGCGCACGGCGGCAACAGTATCGTGCGTACGGAATGGTAGCGTCCTAGTCCGTGTATGTACGCGTCGTAATCGTTGTCTCCGCTCGCGCGCAGCACGACGAGATCACCAGCGTCGCGGCTCGGTGATCCGGCGATGGTCGTCGCGATCCACCGAAACGCCGAGTCCACGTCGGTACCGCCGCCCATGAGCACGAGCCCTGGCCCGCGCGAGCGAATCGCCGCCGTTTCGGGCGTGCCGACGGGATTGTAGAAGATCGCATGACAAGCCGTCGTCGCCGCGGCGGCAGGCGCCAACGATGCCGCAATGGCGATGACTGCGCTGAGCCAGATCAAGCGCATGTGACACCTCGCATCTGCGAGAGGCCAGTCAAACCGTCTGCGAGCGCGACTAGCAATCGGCTGCGGGCGCTGTGAACCGCCCAAGCACGTCGTAGTTGCCGTTAAGCGCCGCCGAAGGAACCTCGCGCGCAAACCAATCGACGTACGCAACGTCTTGCATCACGTAACCATTCACCTTGAAAAGCGTGCCGACGAGCGGATCGCCGACTTCGAGATGTTTGTTGCAGCCCTCAGTGCCGGGCGTAACCCACGGAGGCACGGCGTTCTCGTTGAACGGGTCGTGCAGCCATTCGGCGATCTCGTGCGACATCGAATCAACGTCGCCGGCCGAAGCGCCTGCCCACGCGGTCGTATAGCGGTCGCGCTCGTCGCCGCGCCGCACGTCGAATGAGAAATGCTCGCCGCCGAAGGTCGAGCGGCCGTTCTTCAGCCGGATATTCCTCGTCAAGAAGACGCTGAGCGTCGTCGGCGGAAGGCCGAGCTGCGAGACGATCAGGGGTTCTTCCGACTTGACGAACCAGTCGAAGTCCACAACGCCTTTGACGATTCCATGCAGGCCCGAGCTCGTGAAGCCATCGGCCGCGGGCACCTGCAGCGTATAGGTCGGCTCGACTGTAGGCGGAGCGAGCAAGACATGGTAGCTTGAGGATTGCGCCGACTGCCAAAACTCCGCCCGCAACACCGCATCACCGTACTGCGTCGTACCGCTCATGAACGGCGCACTTGCATAAATCGGCGAGGCGAGCAACGCCGCCGTCTCAGCGCTTGCGTCGAGCACTTGATCATTGGAGAAGACGACGCGCAGCGGCACGATCTCGCTTGCGATGAGCGTCGTCGTGCCCAGAGCCGGATTCCCGCCGACGATCTCTATCGGATAGGTCGTCGAGTTGTAGACGAATGACGTATGCCAGATCGGGATCGTCACCGTATGCGCCGCAGCGGGCGACTGAAACCCAACCGCGGTAAAGATAGCGCAGAAAATGACGCGAGCGCCGCGGTGATGGAAATTCATCCGGCTATAAGTCCTCTGGCCCGTGATTTCGCTCGCGCGTGGTCCGCGCCTGCGTGACCGCCCTTACGTTCGCGTTTCTCGAACCGACTTCACGTCGGCGCGGATTGCGTCCGCCAACTCTTCTTTCGTCGCGAACCAACGCTGTTCGCGCAAGAAGCGCCAACCGCTGACCGCGACGGAATCGCCGTATATGCTGCGGTCAAAATCCAAGAGGTGGGCTTCGACGATGCTTTCCGAACCGCCGAATGTCGGCTTGTCCCCGATGCTGACCGCCGCTCGATAGTCGCAACCTTCGTGGCGCGCGGTGGCCGCGTAGACGCCGGCAGGCGGCACAAGTTTTCCGTAGGAGCTCGTAAGATTCACGGTTGGGAAGCCGAGCACATGACCTTGCCCGTCGCCCAGCCGCGCTGTACCTCGAAGCGTAAAGGGCGAACCAAGCAGGCGGTCGGCGATGTCGAATCGCCGCTGTTCGATGAGTCCACGGATACGCGAGCTTGAGACTTTCTCTCCGTCCGATTCCAAGAGCGGCGCCGCTTCGAACACGGATCCGGCGCTTGTGAATTCGCGCCGCGCTAGGTCGCAGTCACCCGTGCGGTTGCGCCCGAAGCGCCAGTTCTCGCCGACGACGAGTAGTTTGGTACGCAAGCGCGACAGCAGCACTT